>JABFRJ010000223.1 GCA_013141255.1 Hyphomicrobiaceae bacterium | reverse complement strand
GGCGAGGGCAGGAAGACTTGGGGTGTGCCAGGATTCGGTTAGTCCGAGGCCGAGACCTGCGAGCGTGAGACCGGCAGCGGAGGTTGCGGATATGGAGAGCGATGAGATCTTGGCGCTGAGACCGCGTGTGAGCAAATCGCGGGCAACGATGCCGGCAATGCAAATGGCGGCGACGGCGTGGGCGGCGCTGATTGTGTTTCCTGATGGTCGGACGATCAACACAGCGCCGAGCAAGCCAACGGCGGCGGCAGTCCAGCGGCGCCAGCCGATGGTTTCGCCGAGGAAGAGTGCGGCGCCGGCCATGAGGAGAAGCGGGACCAGTTGGAGTAGGCCCGCGAGATCGCCGATGGGCATGTTGGCCAAAGCGATGAGATAGCCGACCGAGGCGATGATCTCGGCCAAAGAACGCAGCGCGATTTTTTGATTGAGCAGCGGCGCGAGCTCGAACTTCTGCGCCGAGACTGTGAATATCGCCCAAAACAATAAACCGGTGGCGAGACCGCGAATGAAGATCGACTCGCCGACGGGCACCAACTGCATGGCGAGTTTCATCAACGCGTCGTTGGCGATGAAGCAGGCATTGGCGGCGATCATGGCGATGATGCCGCGCTCGGTCGATGTCATCGGATGTCCTTGAGCGCCTTGGCGGCAATGCGTTTGCGATCGAGACGGCGCAAATGATGTTCGCGATAGAGCGTATATAGGCCGGCGCAGACGACGATGGCGATGCCGACAAGCGTGGTTGTGTCGGGGATGTGGTTCCAGATGACGAAACTTAGGAGTAGAGCCCAAAGGATGGCTGAGTAGCGGAACGGAACGACGGTCGAGACTTCACCGGAGCGGATCGAGTAGACGACGAGGAATTGGCCGGCCAGCATGCAGAGGGCGGGCAGTGTGAGGAAGGCCATGTCGTCGATGGTCGGTTTGCGCCAGACCTCGAAGGGGAGAAGCAGCAGGGTTGAGATTGTAATCGCGGTGGTGGCGAGCGCGGTGATGAGAATGGTGGGGATGCCCATGGCCATTTGGCGCGTGACGAGGTCACGCATGGTTGAACAGATGACGGCGGCGATGACGAGCATAGAGGCCCAAGTGAAAGATGCGGAGCCGGGGCGGATAATCAGCATTACCCCAATTAAGCCGACAGCCGTTGCTGTCCAACGACGCCAACCAACTTTTTCGTGAAGAAAAATTGCTGCGCCAGCAGTGACGAGGAGCGGGTTTAATTGAAGGATGGCGGAGGCGTCAGCGAAGGGCATGCGCGCAAGGGCGCTTTGATAGAGGAGTGAGCCGCCGGCATCGCCAATACTGCGCAGGGTGAGTAATTTTTTCGGAATTTCGCCGAGCAAGTGGATCGCTTGCGCACGCCAAGCTAAATACCAGATGAGGCTGCCGGCGATGAGGCCACGGAGAAACATGGCTTCGCCGGTTGGCAAGCGTTCGGATGCGAGTTTCATGGTGGCGTCGCCGACAATGAAGGTAGCCATCGCGGCGAGCATGGCGAGGACGCCGCGAATGTTTGGTGCGATCGGACGCCCACTTGGTGTGCTGCTGAGCTCAGGATGGCTGTTGTCTTTGGTCTGCACGCTGGGGCGATCCTTGCTGTGACGCTTCGGGGCGTGGTTCGGCGCGCGGCGCGCCTTGTATCTGCAGGGTCGTAGCGCCGACAGAGGCCGATGGAAAGCACTGCGTTGTGCAGGTCTGTTGTCCGCTTACGGAATTGATGTGTTGTCCACAGGAGAGGCGCGTGCAGTGAGGCTATCCAGTTGGACGCTCGCAGGCTTTGGCGATGCGTGCGCGGGCTGCGCGGCGATCAATCTCGGTGGCACCGGTGAAGGGGAGCAGGCGAACGGAGGTCAGTTTGTAGAGCTCGTTGGTGAAGGACGCACCACAGTCGAGTGTCAATTGATAGAGGTCTGCCATGCGGCACGTTTCGAGTTGTGGCAACGGATCTTGGTTGGCGATCTTTTGATCGTAGGCGCGTGTGAGGCAGCTATCGATACGTGAGAGCGGATCGACAACGTATTTTTCGAAGTCTTGTTCGAGGTGTGAAAATTCACTTTCGCCCATCACTTCGCGAATGGCGAATAGGTTTTGGCGCAGGTTCTTGTTCCAGTCGACGTAGGTTTCATCATAGCCGCGTTTGCGGTGGCGGATTTCATCGAGTTCGCCGTTGCGGCGCAATGAGGAAACGACGAGGCCGGCTTTGATGCGGCGCTCGTAGAGAAGAGTTGAGAGCCCGTTGATGGATTGGCGGCGGGATTGTGCGGTGGCGTATTTTTGCGCGAGCCATGCGCCGACGGAGGCGGTGACGAGGCCGTTAATGATGGCGGATGCGAGCGTGAAGATGAGCAAGGTTTGGCGGGTTGTGCGGCCGTCCTGCAGAAGAGCGAAGGGAAGTTTGACCATCAGTTTTCCTCAGATCAAAAATGCTTTGCAGGGCTCAGGAGGAGCCGACTTTTCTACCCGCCCGTCACGCTCATGTGACGACTGACGGCAGGCTTTTTGGTTTGACGGTCGATGATAAAATCGTGACCTTTTGGTTTGCGTAGAATACCGCGATCAATGGTGGCGTCTAGGAGATCATCGGCGGAGCTGGCGCGGACGGCGTCGCGGAGGTCGACGGCATCTTCTTGGCCGAGACACATGTAGAGCGTGCCGGTGCAAGTGAGGCGGACACGGTTGCAGCTTTCGCAGAAGTTATGCGTGAGTGGCGTAATGAGGCCGAGGCGACCGCCGGTCTCTTTCACGGTCAGATAGCGTGCAGGTCCGCCGGTGCGGTAGTCGTTTTCGATGAGTGTGAATTTTTCAGCGAGTCGGGCGCGAACGAGGGAGAGCGGCAAGTATTGATCGGTGCGATCGGCTTCGATTTCGCCTAAGGGCATGGTTTCGATTAGAGTTAGATCCATGCCGCGATCGTGGCAGAAGCGCATCAGATGTTCGATTTCATCTTCGTTGACGCCTTTGAGGGCAACCGCGTTGATCTTGATGCGCAGACCTGCTTTTTCGGCGGCGTCAATGCCGGCGTGGACGTCGGCAATATCGCCCCAGCGGGTGATGGCGCGGAAGCGACCAGGGTTTAATGTGTCGAGCGAGATGTTGACGCGTTCGACGCCATAGTCGCGCAACTCAGTCGCGTACTTGGCTAGCTGGCTGCCGTTGGTGGTGACGGTCAGTTCGTCGAGCGTGCCCGAGCGGAGATGTCGCGAGAGGCTTTTGAAAAGTGACATGATGTTTTTGCGGACAAGAGGTTCGCCGCCGGTAATGCGGAGTTTACGCACGCCTTTGCGGACAAAGGCTGAGCAGACACGGTCGAGTTCCTCGAGCGAGAGCAGGTCCTTCTTGGGGAGGAAGGTCATGTTCTCGGACATGCAATAGACGCAACGGAAGTCGCAGCGGTCGGTGACGGATACGCGCAGGTAGGTGACGTGTCTGCCGAAGGGGTCAATCATTGGAATGGCGTTCATGATGCTCACGCGTTGCTTGGGGGCGCTTTTGCGGACGTGTTTTGGGAACGTGCTGCCCGGGTTTGATGTGGGGAGATATCGCGTGTGGCGTCAATGGGTAAGCTTAAGGCAGCAGAGTCGCAGTTTGGTGTGGGTATGTGCAGCGTTGATTGCTGAGTGCTGCATTGGGTGCTGCAT
>JABFRJ010000111.1 GCA_013141255.1 Hyphomicrobiaceae bacterium | reverse complement strand
GCGCGATCAGTGGTTCGATTGTTGGATAGATGAAGATAATGGCTGCGAAGATCGCATAGTTGATGGCCGCTGCCACCCAGGCGACGCCCGCGTACTTTAAAAATTCGTGGAGCGTTGGGGGAGTTGTGAGGCGGAAGGTCAGCTGACGGTGGGCTAACCAACCGGCGATCATGGCGAGTGATATCCCCACTATGCGGCTCGCGAGGACGGGTACACCGAAGATGCTGGTGAGCAATTTAGTTGTTGTGGCGTCGATCGCGAATGCGAGGCCGCCTGAGATGAGAAAGCCGAGCCAATGTTTGGCATCGCGGACGTTGGGCTGTTGGTTCATGTGCGCTCGCTCGCGCGTTTTTTCCAATCAATCATCCCGCTTGATTCGCGATCGGGATGCCAGATGCGAGCGGGGAGATTGGGGAGTGTCATCAGTGCGTCGAGTTCATCGCGTCGACGGTCGGTTACCGCATCCAATTGATGCAACTCATCGTCGGGGTAGCCGGGGTGGCACATGACAATGGACAGGCCGGTCGTGTCGCCGACTGATGTGAGTTCCTGCTCGATTTCGTTGGCGTACGATTGCGTGCGATCAAATTGAGAAAAACCTGCAAAATTGTGATTGGTTGGCAAGCCGGCTGAGCGACAGGCGCGGGCGAAACCGACGGCTGCTGCTCTTACTGCGGCGGATTTTCTATCAAAGCCAACGCTTACTGGTACACGAATGAGTGGTGGCAGAGGCCAGCGACGGGTCGATATTTCTTTTAGAAGTGCGCCTCTCACTTTGGGCAACACATGCATGTGTTGGTGGCCGTCGATATGGTCTGGTTGGCAATTTAGCACGTCCTCGAAGTGGTCGAGCTGAGCGCGGATTTCGGCGCGGAGTACTTCTTCGTCGAGCGTGATTAAAGTCGTCAGGAAACTATTGCGGGATCTGAACCGGCCTGCGGGCGCCAGATGTTCGTTGCTAACGAGTGATGGGCCGCAGGTTAAGTTCAGATGTAGGCCGATCGCGATGTGAGCGCGTAGCGCTTTGGCGTTGGAGGCGAGCGCGGGGAATGGTGGCATGTTGGTCATGATGGAGGTGGCGGAGAGGCGGCCCGCGCGGGCAAGCTCTTCAATGCCGCGTGAGACTTCGCTGGTTATGGCGTAATCGTCTGCATTAAGAATTGGGGCCTGGAGGATGGGTAGCATGGGGCGATCCTCAGGCGCCGAGGCGATCAGAGGAGCGACGATTTTGCGGTGGTCTGGTGACGCCAATTTCTTCGGAGACAAGATAAAGTGGACGGTTTTTTACTTCTTCGTAGATGCGGCCCAGGTATTCGCCGATGACACCCAAGGAAATGAGCTGCATGCCGCCGAGGAAGAGGACTGAAATGATCAAGGTGGGGAAGCCGGGTACGTCGGCGCCGAAGACCAAGGTTTTGATCAGGAAGAAAAGTACATAGCCGAATGCCAATCCTGAAACGAACAGGCCCATGTAGGACCAGATCCGCAAAGGGACGGTTGAGAACGACATTAGGCCGTCGAGAGCAAAGCGCCAGAGTTGGCGTGGGCGCCAGCGCGAGCCGCCGCCGTCGAAACGGGGAGGTACGACGAACTTCACTCCCGTCGATTTGAACCCGATCCAGGCATAGAGGCCCTTATTAAAGCGGGCGCGTTCGCTCATGCGGTTCATGGCGTCGACGGCTTGACGGTCCATCAAGCGGAAGTCGCCGGCGCCGTCGGGCAGGGTTGTGCCGCTCATTTGTTCGAACATTCGATAGAACCCGCGACTGAAGAAGCGACGCACGGGACTGTCGGCATCGCGGTCTTCACGCTGTCCGTAAACGATATCGTAGCCTTCGCGCCATTTGGCGATGAAGGTGTGGATCAGCTCCGGTGGGTGCTGGAGATCGGCATCCATTATTATGACGGCGTCGCCTTTGGCGTAACCAAGCCCGGCAGCGACGGCAATTTCCTTGCCGAAATTGCGGCTGAAACAGACGGCGGTAAAACGTGGATCGGTCGTGTGAGCTTTGTAGAGCAATTCACGGGTGCGGTCGCGCGAGCCATCGTCGATGAATACAACATCCCAATCTAAGGCCGTTGCTTCAAGGATTGGCCTTAAATGCGCGATCAGGGCTTCGATGCCCTTTTCCTCGTTAAAGCATGGAATGACAACTGACAAAGCACGGCCACGTGCGCGGGCTGGCTGAGCCTTGCCGATCACGGGTTCGACTGGGTTTGTATCGTGCGCTGTGTTGGGTGTATTGAGCATCAATAACCAATGCGTCGAATGAGGAGTGAATGCCGTACATAGGCGAGGCGGCGCGCCAGGGCAACGATATTGACACTTAAGCAATGTTCGGTGGGCCGGTAATGAGCCTTAACGCGTGGCGATGATGCCGCTGTCGATCAGGCGACGATGGAAAGCCAGGATCGCACTTTTGTTGGCACAACCATAGTAGCGACCGTCACAGCGCGCGAGAAGTTTGAGCCTGTGTTCGTTTGCTTCGGAGAGGGGGAGACCGGCCGCTTGCTGGACGAGTGTTCCAAGGTAGGGAATGTCGACGACATCCTGTGTCGGCAAGGCCGGTACGGAGAAGTTATGGCCGCGCATGGCAAAGTAGGTTTGAAAGCCGAGGCTGTCGGGAGCGACGACCATGTCTTCGGGTTCAACGAGATCTTCGTTGTTGCGACCAAGAAGCGTGCGGGTGGCGGTGGGGTGGTGATCGCCGTAACTGACAATTAGAATGCGTTCGCCGGGCAGGCGGCGTTTGATTTCGGCGAGCAGATAATCGTAATCCATTTTGGCGATGGAGACGCGGCGCAGAAACTCATTCATTTCATGATGTAGGCCTGGGCCACCAGCAGGCACGTCCATTTCAGGGGCGAATTTCCAATCATAAGGCCAGTGTGCGCTCATGGTTTGGATGTAGGTGAAGAGCGGCTTTTGCGAGGTTGAGACGTGGCGCTCTAACTCAGTCAATGCATTGTTGAAGTAAAAGCGGTCACGCTCCTGGGCGGAGGGCGCCTTTTGGTCTTTCAAGTCGAAAATTTCGCGCATGCCGATGGAGTTGTAGAACTTCTCGTTTGAGACGAAGTTTTTCAGCATGGGATAGAAGACGACGTTGCGATAGCCGCATCGCTCGAGGTTTTGAGGGAGTGTGTCCTTCAGACGATTAACGGTGAAGGTTTGCACGAATTGGCGCATGCCGCCGAAGGCTTGTGTTGAAACGCCAGCGAGGATTGAGAATTCAGAGAGCCACGATGCGCCACCAAAGGTTTCAACGCGCATACCATGGATGCGGTTGTCGTCTGATTGGAACATGCTATCGACGGATTTGTCATACTGGAGGCCCGGAAAAATCGACGGTGGGACCATCGATTCTTGATGCACGAGGATGATGTGTGGGGGTTTTTCAGCGGTTCTGCAGGCAGTAGAGATGGCGAAATTGGGTTCGCTGTGCAGCATTCTGGCTTGGGCTTCGATCATTGTGCCCTGCCATAGGGTCACAATTGTTTCGGCCCATGAGGCATAGAAGGAAGAGACGTACAGGTTCTCGAAGTAAAACTGCATGTGACGGCGCTCGCCTTTGTTGGCGATACCGAGCCAGGCGGCGACGATGCCGATGAGAAGTACGGTTGCGCTCAGGCGGCGCGACAAGCGCGTGGTGTCGAGGCGCCAAGCGATATAAGCGCAGACGCCAGTGATGGCGAGGCTAATTGCGAATGAAATGACGAGCCCGCGATGATCGTTCCAGAGGTAGGAAATGGTCGACCAGGAGCTCAAGTAGAAAAAGAGGTCATAGGCGTGGACCACCATATCCATGGTCTTGCGTTTCATCGCTGATGACCAGGCGATGACGCTGACGATGCAAGCGATGGTGGCGGCGGAGAAGAAGAAGCGGCGCGTCGCGAGGGTGACGCTCGCGATTAGAGCGACAGTGACGCCTGCTGTGAACAGAATATTGGCGAGCGTCCCTTCGGTCATCCAAAAATAAATGCCAAGGGCAACGCACACTAAAAGACCAAGCGATTGTGACCAGGTGCTTTGAACGTAGGTGTGCCAGACCCAGGCAGGACTGGACATGACGCCGCGTACGAGACGTGTGGTCAGTCCCGATGGTGTGGTCGCGTTATCCAACATGCTACAAAACGCCTCAAGCCGTCACTTGCTACTCACCCGACCCATGGTGCCGCGTGGCGCTACCCCCGTAGAGCGACGGGCGATCCCATGACAGATTTGTGACGATGTCATGGACCGCATGAACCATGGGTGAAGTGTGGTGCTCAAGTGGGGATTATGTGCGAGGTGATTTTATTTGCTCTGCAATGGCTATTCTGAAGGGTGGAACAGCGGCGGGTGGGTTGAAAGTGAATTTCGATTGGGTAGTCTTGCGGCTGCAAGGCGTCGTTTGTCAGATTGCACCTCTTTTGCAACATACTGACATATATGTCAAAAATCTCATTTGCCGAGCTTTTTAGGTGGCCTGGACCGACGTTAGCCGTGTTTCGGTCATACATCCCGCATTCATGTTGAAACGGTTATCCGTAATCATCGTCTGAAGATGCGATGTCATCGTATCTTCGCGATCACCGGTTCTTGCTGGTGGACCTGGAACGGCGATGTCACGCCCGACGTTTCGGGGCCATGGGACTCTTGGGGGGAACTCTAGAGGTCCACGGTGTGTTTCGTTTGGGGAAGAGAGAGCAAATCTCCGTCACAACTTGGGGGCCTGACTAATCGTGGTCAACGCTTGCAAGTCCCAAATCGCCGGTGCAATTTGCACTGGTATCCGTTTGGAGAGTTTAATGAAGTCGAACGCGGTTAAGTCCTACGCGCTTGATCTCGACTGGTCAGCACAAACCATGCTGCCCATCGAGTTGAACGGGAAAGAGTTACATCTGGAGGCGCGAGCCTATCAGGGTACCGATCCTCACAATCAAGCGTTCGTCCTAATCAACCGGACGAGCCAGGCAGGGAATGAGCTTCCCTACGTTCGTGTGCACAGTGGCTGTGTCACGGGCGATATCTTTCACTCGCTCAAATGCGACTGCTATCCGCAGCTGCAGGCGTCGCTTGAAAAGATCACATCAAGCCCACTCGGAGTCCTGATCTATCTGCCCTATCATGAGGGTCGAGGGATTGGTCTCGTCGCGAAAATCCGTGCCTACGCACTGCAAGAGCAGGGCTATGATACGGTTGACGCGAATGTGGCGGTTGGTGCTCCGATCGAAGCGCGCGAGTACGATCTGGCTGCCCACATCCTGTTTGATCTCGGTTATCCGGAGATCCGACTGCTGAGCAACAATCCGGCGAAAACCGATGCGTTGCGTGCAGAAGGCATCCGAGTGACGGAACAGGTTCCGGTTATCTGCAAGCCGAACGTACATAACGTGCGGTACCTCGAAACAAAACGTCAGCGCATGGCGCATCGTTTGCCTAATAACGCAAACTGAGCCAATTCTGACGTTGTAATAAAAGGCCGTGCATCCTTCGGGATGCGCGGTTTTTTGTGTTTGTGGTAGATGTCACAATATTGGAGCGTGGGGGCGGCGGGATGCGGTATCGGCGAGGTGGTGGTGGTAGGCCGAGTAATCATTGGCGCACGTTGATGACGGTGCTAGCCATCGTCGCGAGCATTGCGGTCGTTGCGAAAATTGTGCGTGGCATCCATCGCGGTGAGACGATGCAACGGCAGGTGAAGCCACTCTGAGTGGTCCTCACGCGCTAATCGCGCAGTTTTCAAAGTTTGTCGCATGAGCGACGGGGCCAGTCGCGCGGTTCTTGGGGAGGGCTCGCTCGTCGACCTGAAGCCGAGTTGGGCTTGGCCTCAACGGACTTTGGTCGACGTAGTATTTCGTTTGCCTAGCCAGCGGATTTTTCTGGTGCGTCTTCGAGGCGGTCGAGACGGCGGAGGGTGGGAAAAAGCACCGTCCAGAGGCCAGCCGTGAGAATGGCGGCGGAACCGCCTAAAAGAACGGCGGGGATGGCGCCGAAAGCCGCTGCGACGGCACCGGCGCGATAGTCGCCCAATTGATTGGAGCCTGAGATAAACATTGAATTCACTGCGCTGACGCGACCGCGCATATCGTCGGGTGTGCGGAGTTGAACAAGGGATTGACGCACGACGACGCTGATCATGTCAGCGGCCCCCATGATCGTTAGCGCCAGCACTGATAGTACGAAGCTGGTCGACAGGCCGAAGACGAGGGTGGCCAGCCCATATAGTGCGACGCCGCCAAACATTTTCTTACCGGAGTAGCGACCGAGGGGGCGGCGGGCGATGTAGAGCGACATGGCGAGAGCGCCGATGGCTGGGCTGGCGCGGAGTATGCCGAGGCCCCACGGTCCGACGTGGAGAATGTCGCGGGCAAATATTGGCATCAGGGCGACGACTGCGCCGACGAGGACCGCAATCAAGTCGAGCGATAGTGCTCCAAGCAAATCGGGCGAGCGTTTGATGAATTGGGCGCCTGCGAGAAGTGCTTGGATTGATGGGGCTTGGCGGCGGATTTCTTGTGGAGCGGTTTTGAGGCGGGCGGTGATGAGGGCGGCCAGCGCGAAGAGGAGGGCTGCAGTGCCGTAAGCTACCTTGGGGCCCGCCATCGTAAGGATGCCACCAACGGCTGGCCCGAGTACAATGGAGGATTGATTGGCAGAGGCGTAAAGCGATACGGCGCGTGGGAGCGCATCGCGCGTGACGAGCAAGGGCACGAGCGCAAACATGGTGGGAAATTCGAATGCGCGAATGGCGCCGATGAGCCCCATAAGTGCGAAGATTTGCAGGCGGTCGAGCCAACCGAGGGCAGCGCCGAAGGCCAGTGCGAGGGCGGCGAGCGCCGCGAGGACTTGGCAAATCGCTGCGACGCGGCGGCGGTCAAAATTGTCGGCGACGTAGCCCGCGATGGGGCTGGCGACGAACATCGGCACAAATTGTACAAGACCGACGAGGCCGAGATCGTGGGGATTATTGGTGAGTTCGTAGAGCTGCCAGCCGACGGCGACGGACAGCATGTGAAAGGCAAGGCCGGAACTCAGGCGTGACTGCCAGACGCCGAAGAAATTCTTGTCGCTGGTGAGCGAGAACGTGTTGTCGGGGAGAGCTGTGGGGGCGGTCACAGCGGCTGCTCGGAGTGTTGCTTAGCGGTTGATCGAGCGATCAAATTTTGCCCTCGGCGAAACTCTTGATCAGACTGCGGGCGATCGCTTGTTTGCCCGGGACCCACCAGTTTGATGGATGCTTGCCTGCGAGCATTTGTTTGATTTCATCGACGCCGAACCAGCGGGCTTCTTCGATTTCGGTTGGGTCGATAGTTATGTCGGTGGTCTCAGCGTAGCCGATGCATCCGATCATCAATGAATGAGGGAACGGCCAAGGCTGGGTCGAGTGGTAACGGACTTCGCCGACGCGAATACCGGCCTCCTCAAACACTTCGCGCTGGACAGCATGGTCGATGTCTTCGCCAGGCTCGATGAAGCCTGCGAGGGTTGAATACATCTTGGGCTCTTTGGCAAAACGGGCTTCATGGCCGAGGAGGCAGCGGTTGCCCTTTTTGTCGACCACCAACATAATTACGACGGGATCGGTGCGCGGGAAGTGCTCTAAGCCGCAGGCCCAGCATTTGCGCTTCCAGCCACCGTCTTTGACCAAGGTTGTGCCACCGCAATGGCCGCAGCAGCGGGCGTTTTCATGCCATTGAATCAATGCTTTGGCTTGACCTGCAATGGAGAGGTCCTCAGCGCTCATGACGCCTTGCATGGCAAGCGTGCGGAGATCGACGACGGGGCGGAGGAATTCCAGCACGCCGGGGGCGTTGCGGGTGCGGTGCTCGGTCACGCCGATGGCGAAGTGGGCGATGCCGCTTTGGCGGTCAACGCCGAGAAATAATGTTTCGTCGTTGGTGACGGGAAGGCCTGCTTTTTCGATGTCGGCGCGGGTCAGCCAGCGGATTGTCGCCTCTGTACGTTCGGCATTTGAATTGATCACGGGTTTCTGGTCAGCCAGAAGCATGAAGCGCGTTGCTGATTTAGCGAGCAGGCCCGCCAAATAGGCCTCATCAGAGCGTTTCATGCCCTGGCGATCAAGTATGCTGGTTGTGCCGATGGTGGGTTTCATGGCGATTTGGGCCCCCGCGTTGGATTATGCCTTTATGGCTTTCGAGGCGGCGGCACGCAACGGGATATTCTAGGTAGGCGGGTTGCGCTCAACGGCGCTTGAGACTACATAGCGCGCGGGAGGCTGGTGCGGGCGTGTCCCTCGCCAACCGGGTCAGGTCCGGAAGGAAGCAGCCCCAACGAGTTTCGATACGGGTCGTGCCGGTCTCCTTTTGCGCTCACGGGCGCTATTCGACGCGCAAAGCGCGTCGGCGCCCTCCGCGGGGGCGGCGCGGTCGCGCCGGTCGCGTTGTCACGCTCGTGCGCCTGAGGCGCAGGTCCAAGAACTGATCTGAGCAAGCTGCGCTCGTCGACCCAAGGCCGTGCGGGGAGTGTGGGGGTTCGTGCGCCCGAGGCGCAGGTGCAAGAACGGGTGTGAGATAGCTAAGGTCGTCGACCCAAGGCCGAGCTGGGTGTGTAGAGAGCTATGCGCCCGAGGCGCAGGTCCAAGAACTGAAATGAGCACGTGGTGCGCGTCGGTCTGGGGCCGGGGTTGGGTTACCGCAAAATGCGACCTGTAAATTGAACGGTGCTTTTGGGCGGGATGGGGTTGCCCGGGCGGGTGTTTCTGGGCCAGATGCGATTATGGCTAAGACACCGAAAGACAAGACCGTTGTGGCGCCGGATGGGCAGGGCGCGCCGAAGCCCTACGTTGTGCTCGCTCGTAAATATCGTCCTCGCACCTTCGACGACATGATCGGACAAGAGGCGCTGGTCACGACACTGCGCAATGCTTTTAAAACGGGACGCATCGCGCAGGCCTACATGCTGACTGGTGTGCGCGGGGTGGGCAAAACAACAACGGCGCGTATTTTGGCGCGGGCACTCAACTATGAGCATGACGGTGTTGTTGGGCCAACGGTCGATATGCCGGAGTTTGGACGGCATTGCGCTGAGATCATCGAGAGCCGTCATCCTGACATCATAGAAATGGACGCGGCGTCGAATACCGGCATCGACGATGTGCGCGAGATAATCGAAAATGCGCGCTACAAGCCGTTGGTCGCGCGCTACAAAGTGTTCATCATCGACGAAGTTCATATGCTGTCGAAGAACGCGTTCAACGCGTTGCTGAAAACTTTGGAAGAACCGCCGGAGCATGTGAAATTCATCTTTGCTACGACTGAAATTCGTAAAGTGCCGGTGACGGTGCTGTCGCGCTGCCAGCGCTTTGATTTGCGGCGCGTGGACGTGCTGGCGTTGGCGCAACACTTTGAGCGCATCATCACTTCAGAGGGGGCGAAGGCCGAACCTGAGGCGCTGGGCTTGATCGCTCGGGCGGCGGAAGGGTCTGTGCGCGACGGGTTGTCGATCCTTGATCAAGCAATTGCGATGGGATCAGGCGCGGTTACGGCCGATGATGTGCGTGGGATGCTCGGGCTTGCCAATCGAGGTCGGATACTCGATCTCGTCGAGCATGTACTGGGCGGGCGGGCGAAGGACGCCGTGGAAGCGCTGGCGGCGTTGCACAAAGATGGCGCAGAAGCACGACAGGCGCTGACCGACTTGAGTGAAGCAGTGCATGTGATTACGCGGGTCAAGATCGCGGGTGCTGGTGCGGTCAGTGACGAAATGGGCCCCGATGACAAGCGCCGCACGATTGAACTTTCTGCGACGTTGTCGATCGCGATTCTATCGCGGGCTTGGCAGATGTTGCTCAAGGGGATCGAGGAGGTCGCGGCTGCTGGCAATCCGGTGGCGGCGGCTGAAATGGTGCTTATCCGGCTCGCTTATACAGCTGATCTGCCGACTCCGGATGAAATTATTAAATCGCTGGGTGGGGTGGGTGTCAGCGATCGGCAAAGAGGCGGTGTGACAGCTCCAAGTGGGGGCAGTGGCGAGACACGTTCACCATTGAATGAGGTGTCGCGGCCGCAACCCGCAGCAGGTGCGCAGGCTGCTGCTGTGCGTGGTCAGTCATTGCAAGTGGTTGGGGGCAAGCCTAAGGCGCCGCCTCCTCCTTGGGAGGAAATTGGGGGAGAAGATGAAGCCCTTGCGGAGTTGGCGCGGCCGCAGGGTTCAAGTTCGCTAACAGATGAACCACCGCCTGCAATGTCGGCTGACGACTATGGTGGGTTTGCCGAAAGTGATGTGGCTGGGGTTGAGATAGACGAAGATCTAGCGGAGGTTGAAGCAGAGATTGGGCCCGCATTGGCGCCCATTGCGCAGGCAGCTGTTGTGCGCTCGTTCGATGAGGTGATTGAGCTTGCCAGTGTGAAGCGCGATGCGATGCTCAAGTTGCAGCTTGAGGACAATGTGAGTTTGGTGAAGTTTGATGCGGCACAGGGCGCGATTGAGATTTTTCTCACGCCACGAGCGCCCAAGGAAATAGCCAATCATTTGCGCGAAAAGCTTAATCTTTGGACCGGTCGCCGATGGATGGTGGCGGTGTCGCCGCGCATGGGGGCGACGCCTGTCGGTCAAGTTATGCGGGAGCGGGCTGCGGCGGAACTTGAAGAATTGAAATTGCATCCAGCTGTGGGCGAAGTATTCAAGGCGTTTCCGCATGCGAAGATTGCCAGCGTGCGGGCGATGCCGCGGGCGAAGAAAGACGATGCGGCGAACGGGTGAGTGTTGCGCCATCAGTATCCTTAGACGCGAGTTGCTGTGGACAGCGTTGTTCCCCATATTCAGTGTGGCGCGATAGATTGAGAGATGAGTGAGGACGTAATGGCTGATTTTATGGGAATGATGAAGAAAGCCCAAGAGATGCAGGCCAAGATGCAGCAGATGCAGGCGGATCTCGCAGTACTGGAAGTTCCTGGGCAGTCCGGGGGTGGGCTAGTGAAAGCCATACTCAGCGGCAAGGGCGACCTGAAAGCGCTCAAAATTGATCCATCGCTGCTGAAGCCGGAGGATGCTGAGATTGTGGAAGATCTCGTGATCGCCGCTATTGGAGATGCGAAGGGTAAAGTTGAAGCCGCGATGCAGGCGAAGATGCAGGAAGCCACGGCGGGTCTGCCGATTCCACCTGGTATGAAACTGTGGTGAGATCAGATTAGAGCGCGAGTTCGGCGCGCAAGTTTTTGGCGAACCGTTCGGCACTTCCTTTGCTTGCCAACTCGCTTGTGACGGGGACGTTTGATCCCGTTTTTGTAACGATGACCGTGCGATAGGTGTCGCTGTCGTTGCCTTCGATGACTTGGACGGCAATGGCCGCTACGTTTGTCAGGGCGACTTCATGTAATAATTTTTGCTCGGGCCAGATTTCTGCGGCGCTTAGACGGTTGGTTTTACGATTGATTGTCACGGTGTAAGCCGGGCGTGTCGCCAGCCAAATGATGCAGCCAATGAGGGCTGGAACGATCAATACGGGGACTAGGACTTCGTTGGCACTAATGGTCGTTGTGCGTGTGCCTATACTGACCAAATATACGAGCGTGATGGCACTCGTTACGGCTGCGAAGATCCACGAGGTGAGTGGCTGAGATTGAATCTGGGTCTCGGCTTGGTGAGCGGTCATGACAGTTTGGGCACCTGTTACCTGTCGCTTAGGGGAAGAGCGAACAATAAGCGGCAGTTTCGACCTTGGAGTTTAAAGCCGTCTTTACGCACGCCGCCCTTTTGATGTGAGCGTTAGCGGGGCGTTAATGGGCGTATCGCGGCCGGGGGGTGTTTCAGGTTGCGTGCGGTGTTTTGGCGGCGAGGCGGACGATGTCGGCCATGATGGCGTTCAAGTCAAAGTCCTTTGGCGTATAAACGGCGGCGACGCCTGCGGCCTTCAGTAGTTTCTCGTCGTCCGGGGGAATAATGCCGCCGACAACAAGGAGGATGTCGCCGATGCCTTCTTTGCGCATGCGGGCGATCACGTCTTTAACGAGTGGCACATGGCTGCCCGAGAGTATTGATAAGCCAACGACGTGGACGGCTTCATCGACGGCTGCGCGAGCGATCTGTTCTGGTGTTAAGCGAATACCTTCGTAGACAACATCCATGCCGCAGTCGCGGGCACGCACGGCAATCTGCTCGGCGCCATTTGAGTGGCCGTCAAGGCCGGGTTTGCCGACAAGGAATTTGAGGCGACGACCTAAGGATTTCGATAGTTTTTCGACGTCTGAGCGGACGGCTGCGATCTTGTCGTTAGTC
Organism: Hyphomicrobiaceae bacterium; assembly: GCA_013141255.1. Lineage (GTDB taxonomy): Bacteria > Pseudomonadota > Alphaproteobacteria > Rhizobiales > Hyphomicrobiaceae > JABFRJ01. The sequence continues at coordinate 5,972 of JABFRJ010000111.1, read as the reverse complement.
ATGCTTGAGGTTGATGACGCGCCACCCACGCCGGTGGGTGCGCGGTACTCGCCGAAGACTTTGCGCAGCGTTGTGCCCCATTCGCCTGTCGTGACACCCGAGGTGGCGCACTCAATTGATGATGGCATGACGTTGCGGCCTTCGCGGGCGGCGGCTTCCAAGTTGGCCAAGGCTTTGGATGCGGCTTTGTTGTCGCGCATTGTGCGCCAAGTTTTGAGTTTCTCGACTTGTTCGGCTTCAAGTTTCGGATCAACGACTTCGATTTGGGCGGTGCCACCAGCGAGTGGCGAGGCTTCGCTCTCGACGAAACGATTGACGCCGACAACTGTGAGATCGCCTGATTCGATGCGGCGTAGACGGTCGGTATTGCTCTCGACGAGGCGGCGTTTCATGTAGTCGATGGCCGCAACCGCACCACCCATGCGTTCAATGACGGCGAGTTCGGCTTTGGCTTCGTCTTTAAGGCTTTGAACTTTGCGTTCGATTTCTGGCGAGCCGTCGAAGATGTCGCCGTATTCGAGCAAATCGGTTTCGTAGGCGAGAATCTGCTGCATGCGCAACGACCATTGTTGATCCCATGGACGTGGTAAGCCGAGTGCTTCATTCCAGGCGGGGAGTTGGACGGCACGGGCACGGGCGCGTTTTGAGAGCGTGACGGCGAGCATTTCCAACAGAATGCGGGTGACGTTGTTCTCGGGTTGGTTTTCAGTGAGGCCGAGCGAATTTACCTGAACGCCGTAGCGAAACAGCAATTGCTTGGGATCGCTGACGCCGTAGCGCGTGCGGCCAATTTCTTCCCAGAGTTCGGTGAAGGCGCGCATTTTGCAGATTTCGGTGACGAAGCGGAGACCGGCATTGACGAAGAACGAGATGCGGCCAAAAATGTTGCCGAAGGCTGCGTCTGATACTTCGCCGGAGGCTTTGACGGTGTCGAGGACGGCAATTCCGGTGGCTAGCGCGAAGGCCAATTCTTGCACGGGCGTCGCACCGGCTTCCTGCAAATGATAGCTGCAGACGTTTGTCGGATTCCACTTGGGAATGTCGGTCGCGGAGAACGTGATGGTGTCTTTGATCAGGCGCAGTGAGGGGGCGGGTGGAAAGACGTAGGTGCCGCGGCTCAGATATTCTTTGATGATATCGTTCTGGATGGTGCCGGTGAGTTTGGTGCGGGGCTGGTTGGTCTTATCGGCAGTGGCAACGTAGAGTGCGAGCAGCCAACCGGCTGTCGCATTGATGGTCATGGAGGTGTTCATATCGCCGAGCGGGATGCCGTCGAGCAGCGTGCACATGTCGCCTAAATGGGAGACAGGGACGCCGACCTTGCCGACTTCGCCACGGGCAAGTTCGTGGTCGCTGTCGTAGCCGGTTTGAGTGGGGAGATCGAAAGCGATGGAGAGGCCGGTTTGGCCTTTGGACAGGTTTTTGCGGTAGAGTTCGTTGGATTTTGCGGCGGTGGAGTGGCCGGCGTAAGTGCGAAATAGCCAGGGGGAGTCCGGTTTTGCCACCTTGGCTGTCGCGGCGGTTTTATCGGCTTGGGGTTTCTGTGACATGTGGCCCCTCGTGGTCCCAGTGATGATTTGTACGTTTCATCTTTAGCTGGGGCTTGTGCGGCGCACAATTCGTCGATCGCAGAAAGTTCGAACTTGGCGGGACTTCTTAAGTGCTAGATTTTTGTGCCGTGGTGGACTGTTAAAGTATTTGGCGGCATTGGACTTTGCTTAGTAAGCGGGCGTGTGAGCGTGATCTGCCGGGCACGTATAGCCCTCAACATGAGTCGATTAGGCGGTTTGGGTTTGTTTGCGGTCAAACAGCTTGCCGACGAGGGCTGCGAGAGCGATGCCAATGATTGCACCACTGGTTCCGGCGGCGATTACGCCCATCACCCATTGGTCGATGCGGTTTTGTTGGAAGAACTCGAAGCTGACGAAGGCAAAATTGGCAACCATAGACAGGCCGAGCATTAGAGGCATGATGATCACGATCAGACCTGGCATGGCGAGGCTGTTGCGGATTGCCATTGAAGCAATGCCTGCAATCAGGATCAGAATGGTGAAGGTCGTGTTGTCGATTTCGGTGATTTTGTAGAACAGTTCTTGGGCGCCAGCCATCTGCAAAATCTCCGTAAAATCAGTGTGTTATTTTTCACGGTGTGGCCGACCTGAAGTTAAGGCCCCGTGGCTCTATGGTATTCTAATCCGGTTAATGGATATTTACCGTCGCGGGGCGACAGGTGTTTGTTGCGGCCTGGACTGCTCGCTTTTGCCGCGTGAGCGACGGTGGAGTTCGACTTTTTTTGCAGTGCAAACGGTTTGCGGCGATGCAATAGTCACCGGGCTGTCATGCGTAATGGGCTGGCAAATGCTGGTTCCGGAGGCAATCGACGCACTTAATTTTTGCCAGTCGCACCGAGGTGGAGACCAGCCGTGGCCAAATCAGCATCGATTGTTTCATCGGCTCAGCCGACGTCAGGGGCCAAAAAGGACCTGTACGAGATTGGCGAGATTCCGCCGCTCGGACATGTGCCGAAAAACATGTACGCTTGGACGATCCGGGCTGAGCGGCATGGCGAGCCTGAAACGGCGATGCAGATCGAAGTGATCCCGACATGGGAACTCGATAGCCATGACGTGCTCGTGCTCGTGATGGCGGCGGGGGTAAACTACAACGGCGTATGGGCCGCACTCGGGACGCCTATCTCGCCGATCAAGGACGTACACAAAAATCCGTACCACGTCGCGGGGTCGGATGCATCGGGCATCGTGTGGGCGGTTGGCTCTAAGGTGAAGCGGTGGAAAGTTGGCGATGAAGTCGTCATTCATTGCAACCAAGACGATGGCGACGATGAAGAGTGCAACGGTGGCGATCCGATGTTTTCGCCGTCACAGCGCATCTGGGGATATGAGACGCCGGATGGTTCGTTTGCGCAATTTGCGCGCGTGCAGGATCGGCAATTGCTGGAGCGCCCGAAGCATCTGACGTGGGAAGAAAGCGCTTGTTACACGCTGGTTTTGGCGACTGCGTATCGCATGTTGTTTGGGCATCGTCCGCACGTGCTGCGTCCCGGTCATAACGTGCTGGTGTGGGGCGCGTCGGGAGGCTTAGGCTCGATGGCGACGCAGTTAATTGCGACGTCCGGCGCAAATGCGATTGGCGTGGTGTCGGAAGACGACAAGCGCGATTTCGTGTTGCAACTTGGTGCGAAAGGCGTGGTCAATCGCAAGAACTTTGCCTGCTGGGGGCAGATGCCGAAAGTCAACACGCCGGAATATGTGACGTGGATGAAGGAAGCACGGAAGTTTGGCGGCGCGATCTGGGAAATCACTGGCAAAGGCGTCAACGTCGACTTCGTGTTTGAGCATCCGGGCGAGAGCACGTTCCCGGTTTCGGTGCTGATTGTGAAACGCGGTGGCATGGTTGTGATCTGCGCGGGCACGACGGGTTATAATCTGACCATGGATGCGCGCTATTTGTGGATGCATCAGAAGCGTGTGCAGGGTTCGCATTTCGCCAACTATTTGCAAGCGTCGCAGGCGAACAAGCTGGTGGTCGAGCGTCGCATTGATCCGTGTATGAGCGAAGTGTTTTCCTGGGATCAGATTCCGAAGGCACACATGCGGATGCTCAAAAATCAGCATAAGCCTGGGAATATGGCTGTGCTTGTGAGCGCGCAGACGACGGGTTTGCGCTCGTTTGAGGACGTGGTGGAGCAGAGCCAGAAGAAGTTTGGTTGATGCGGTTGAGGGGGATAACGAAGTCCCCTCATCCCCGCCCAGATCGTTTTGCGCCTTCGCGCAAGGTGCGGACCTTCTCCCTCAGGGAGAAGGGGATAATTGATACAGTCATCCAATGAACAGTGAAAAAACGCCGGAGGGGTGCTCCGGCGTTTTTTTTATGCGGATAGAGGGGCCCGTGTCTGCACAGCGGCACTTCGCGCCGCAGTGCGCACGGGATGACAGGTGTTTTTACTCGGCGGCGTCCATGGTGGCGCTGTCTTCGCCTTCGTCGTAGGCGGCTTGGGTGCGGGCGGCGGCGGATTGCGAGGGTGGCATGGTGACGATGCCGTCGAGCATGCCCAGGGCGTGCATGTAAACTTCGAGCACGCTTTCTTCTTCCTGGCGCTCGACTTTGGATTTTTTGCGCAGGCGGATGATCTGGCGCATGACCTTGACGTCGAAGCCTGTCGATTTGGCTTCCAGATATTTATCGCGAATGTCGCCAGAGAGTGCCTTCTTTTCTTCTTCCAGGCGCTCGATCTGCTCGATGAACTGGCGGAGCTGGTTTTGTGCGGCTTGCTGCAACGTGGACATGGCGCGAAATCCCGACTTGGTGTGCGATGTGACTGGATCGGACGCTAGGCGGGGCGGGGAGAGAATCCAAGTTGCGGATGAGTTTGATCCAGAGGTTTCGTGGATCTGTGGAGAGAGTGAGCGGGTAGGCTTGCAAATGGAGATTGGGGTGTGGGGTGGGTGATTCGTGTGGCAGAGTCCTAAATGGGACCGAAAGACCGTGTCGGTCCGACAACCCCAATTCTGTTGCGATCGGGCCGGTCGTCGTTACTATGATCGTTTGCCGCTGTTGGTCTCACGAAATCTATGAGTTCCAACGACGGCCATGAATTGGAGTTGTCCGTCGATGAAGGAAATTCCGCCGCCGTCGATTATTCAGGGGCACGCCTATTCTATCTATCGTCCGCTGGCGATGCTGGCGGGTATGCAACTCGATGTGTTTACCCCGCTAGACGACGGTCCGAAGACTGCAGCGGAGCTGAGTAAAGCTCTGGGGCTTAGATCCGATAAGCTCAGTCCGTTGCTGTACGCGCTGGTGCAAGCTGACCTACTTACACTCGCGGACGATCGCTTCGCAAACACACCTCAGTCCGATGTCTATCTGGTCAAGGGCCGCCCGACCTACATTGGCAGCGCACATGAACTCTATTCGGATATGTGGAGTGCAGCACTCGGTGTTGCACAATCGATCAAAGCGGATGCGCCCCATGCCCGCCACGACTTCGGTTCAATGTCGGATAGCGAGCTCGGCGCTTTCTTTCGCGGACTTCATGGGGGCGCTATGGCGACTGGCCGCCAGTTGGCGACTACATTCGAGTTCGATCGCTTCCAGAGTCTCCTCGATGTCGGTGGTGGTTCGGGAGGCGTCGCAATCGCAGCTTGCCAGAGTTGTGGAGCCCTCCGCGCGACCGTCCTGGAATTGCCGAAAGTCGCCTCGATTGCGAGGACGTTCGTTGACGCAGCTAATCTCGTGCAGCGGGTCGACGTCGTGGCAACAGATATTCTCGGGTCGCCTTTGGAGGGTGCGCACGATGTGGCCGTATTGCGATATCTATTGCAAGTGCTGTCGCCGGATCAGGCGCGACTTGCGCTGCGCAATGTCGGTGCTGCCCTGCGCTCTGGCGGCGAGATGTTCATCATTGGCCATGTCCTGGATGACGCCCGATTGTCGCCAGCGCCTGCAGTTGGCATGAACCTTGTTTTTCTTAGCCTCTACAATGATGGCCAATCCTATACAGAGAGCGAGCACCGTACATGGCTCGAAGAGGCAAATTTCAAAGATGTATCAGTTCAATTCGGAGCGGGTCCTAATGGGGCGAGCATCGTCAAGGCTCGTAAAATGTGATTTGAACACGCCCCGACCTTCGACATCGCATGACGCACGTTAGGTTTGTGCCGAGCCAAGGTCATGTCGTGGAATGGTGCGGTGAACCAAGAGTAACGGCGACGCTTGAGACGTCGCCATTGGTGTATGGGGTAGGTGCCGTGTTGGGCGGCAGCGGCGTTACACGCGAAGTTGCTCACGGTCATTCTGTGGCCGCCCCTCACGCTCGTTTTCGTGGCCGCCCCTTGCATGATGGTTGAGCTCGAATCTGACAAAGCTTCGAGCGACCCTTCGGAAGGTGGCCGCCTTCCGAAGGGTTGGATCTGCGGGACCGTACGCCCCTTGGCAACAGCGCCGCGGGT
>JABFRJ010000071.1 GCA_013141255.1 Hyphomicrobiaceae bacterium | reverse complement strand
AACGATGCTCAACGTATTGAGCAACGGCGGCATGCCGTGAACAAGCGCGCTGCCGACCGCTTTTGAAAACCCCGTGCCTCGGCGCACCAGCCGCACGCCCAGATCGTCGGCTTTGACGATGGCCGCCACGAGGCCATAAACCGCCGCCGTTACCAAGACCGCAACCACTGCCAAGGCAAACGCCTGCATCGCGAATGATGCGTCAGAAACGGTCGCAAGGCTAATGGCCATAATTTCGGCCGATAGAATCAGGTCGGTGCGAATGGCGCTGGCAACGCGAACGTCTTCCAATTCTTTGGCGCTGGTCGCGGTCACAGCCGCTGCAGTCTCTTCAACCTTTACGCCGCTCAACCACTCGTGCGCTTTGACGTAGCCTTCGAAACACAGAAAAACGCCGCCCGCCATCAGCAACGGCGTGATAGCCCATGGCGCGAATGCGCTTAGGATTAGCGCCGCCGGAAGTAGAAAGATCAGTTTGTTTTTTAACGAGCCGTAGGCAATTTTTCCAACGATAGGCAATTCGCGATCCGCTGCGAAGCCCACGACGTAGCGCGGCGTTACAGCCGTATCGTCAATGACGATGCCTGCGGCTTTGGCGCTGGCTTTTGCGGCCATGCCTGTGGCGTCGTCAATGGACGCGGCGGCGACTTTGGCCAAAGCCGCCACGTCGTCCAGGAGTGCCAGCAATCCACCGCTCATATCGTCACATCTCCGTTGTTTCTGGCCATGCGGGCATTGCGCCGGTGATGGGATTTCTCTCAGGTAACCCGACGTTCGGAATTTCTTTCACTGCGCGTGCATGATCCTTACGCGTGGCGCGTTTCAGATCATAGTTTTCTTGGCCCCTTGGATAAGCTCCGACGACAGTTAGGTCTGCGCTGGCGTCGAGGCGGCGATGACCGACGCCTGCGGGGATTAACACCGCGTCGCCCCCTTCGACCCGCAGCACGCGGCCATTTGGTCCACCAAACAAGACCTCAGCCCAGCCGATTGTAATGACGAGCACCTCATGCGCGGTGGCGTGATAATGTTGGAAATCGTAAATGCCATTAATCCACGCTGCACCCCAATCATTACGCGCGAGATGCGCAATTGCCTTCTGCTCGCGATCACCGACATCAAACACGAAGGCTTGACGATAGAGCAGCAGCGGCAGCGTCGGATTATTCGGCACATACGCGCCGTCGGCGAATAAAAATGTCTCGACCGCGCCTGCCATCGTGCTCAACCCAAGCGTCGGCGGAACTCGTCATAGCCATACGTGCGCACGACTTCGTATCGACCATCTTCATGCAACACGGCCATATCCGGCAGTGGCGTGCCGTTGAAGGTGGTGTTCTTGACGAACGAGTATTGCATCATGTCGCCGAAGACGATGCGGTCGCCGACCTTCAACGGTTTATCGAACGAGAACTCGCCGATGATGTCGCCGGTCATGCAGGTTTTACCGCCCAATATATAACTGTGTGCTTTCGCGCCAGCCTCACCAGCGCCGAAAATAGGCGGCGTGTACGGTACTTCGAGCACGTCGGGCATATGGGTTGAGGCTGAAGCGTCGAGGATGGCGATGTCCTTGCCGTTCTTGTGCATGCCGATCACACTTGAAACAAGATAGCCGGTATCGACCACAAGCCCAGCGCCTGGCTCAAGAATGACCTCGACGCCGAACTCGGCACGGAAGGCTTTGATGGCCGCGATCAGCTTTTCGATGTTGTAGTCTGGTTTATTGATGAAATGGCCGCCGCCTAAGTTGACGGCTTTGACGCGCTTGATGTAGGCGCTGAAATTCTTGGCAACGTGATTGATAAGGCCAACCGAGCCGTCGTCACGACTCTCGCACAAAGTGTGGGCGTGGAAGATGTCAATCTTGCCCCATGGCAACTGATCGATTTCTTCGCGCGTGGTGCCGAAGCGGGAATTGGGCGCGCAGGGATCATACAGTGCGCCGCCGAGGGTGGCATTGGAATAGCCGGGATTGATGCGAACGCCGACGTGCAGGTTTGGGTTGGCTTTCACGAGGCTCAAGTACTGCTCGACCTGCTCGGGCGAATTGAAATAGATATGATCGGCGATTTTGGTCAGCCGCTCCACTTCGCCCGGCGCATAGGCTGGCGCATAAACGTGCACTTCCTTGCCGAATTCCTCGCGTCCGAGACGCGCTTCGTATTCGCCGCTGGCCGTCGTGCCATCGAGCGTGTCGCGCATGAAAGGAAACGCTGCGGGCATGGCGAAGGCTTTGGTCGCGAGCAAGATCTTGCACCCGGCTTCGCGGCGGATGCGGGCGGCAGTCGCCATGTTGGTCTTTAGCCGCGCAACATCTAGCACATACGCGGGCGTTGCGACGTTGGCGGGCAATTTGGGGGCTTTTGGCATGATACTGTCCTCGACTGCACGCATGTGCTGGTGCCGCTATATGGCATCGAGATGCTCAGATCGCTAGTGGGCTCTTCTGCGCCACCAGGAGAGGGTTGCGCGTGCAAACGACAGAATCGGGTTATGCTGAACGATCAATACTCAAAGAATAGAGGACGTGATAATGGCGAAGAACAAAGAAGCTGGCGATGATAAGCGCGTTGGAGCCGTCAAAAAACGTAGCCAGGTGAAGAGCCCCGTTAGTGGCAATTGGACCAAGCGCGACACGTCGAGCGGTAAATTCCTTGACCAAAAGGAAGACGGCACGAAGTTCAAGGGCGTCCGGGCCGAGAAGAAAGCCACCAAGAAGACGCCAGCTAAGAAAGTGGCAACAAAGAAGGGCGCCACCAAAAAGGTCGCTGCCAAAAAGATGGCCGGCAAGAAGAAAAAGTGAGCTGGCTTGCTCGCTGGTATGACAAAGAGCGTCCCTTCGGGGCGCTCTTTTTTTGTTGGCGCTACGGCAGCCCAAATCGCCTCAGAACATCTGTCGGGGATCGAAGGTAACGACCATGTGTTCCCAACCGCCTTTATAGAGGTCAGGTGGCATGGTGGCGTAGGGCTGGCACTGTACGAGCGCGCGCACCGCACTATTGGCTGCATCTTGGAAGAGCGGGCCTGAGGCCGGATTGGTGACGCGTGGCTCTCCGACAAGGCGACCGTCGGGTGTTAACTTGACCTCGACTTTGACGATTAGTTTGTCCACTCCCTCAAGCCCCGTGTTGATATTCCAGCACCGGCTGACGGCCTGCTTCATCAACAGACCTAGCATTGAGGCTTGATTGGCTGTGATCCGATCGTCCTTACCTTCAGGTGCACCTGCGGTTGGTCCTTTGGCTTTTGACTGCGTGTCTGATTTTGCGGCCATTGCTTGTGATGCTTTCGGCTTTTCGCGGCTTGCCAGCGCTTTTGCTTGCGCGGGATCATCTGGCGCCTGCTTCAGCGCGTTTTCGACAATGCTAGAAAGATCCTTCTTCGCGGCTTCCTTGGCTTTCGCATCGGCAACTGCCTTTGCCTCTGCTTTCGCTTTGGCATCGGCCTTTGCTTTGGCATCTGCCGAGGCCTTCGCATCAGCTTTTGCTTTGGCGTCGGCATCCGCCTTGGCCTTGGCGTCGGCGCGCGCTTTTTCCTCGGCTTCCTTGGCTTTGCGCATACGCGACAGTGGGCCAGTGAAGTGTGGGCCGATCTCTTTGCCTTCCACAGTGCGTGGGGGCTGATACGCAGAGCCGCGAGCATAGAGGCCCTTGCGCCCGAGA
>JABFRJ010000517.1 GCA_013141255.1 Hyphomicrobiaceae bacterium | reverse complement strand
TTTGACGCCTTCAAGTTTGAGGGCTTCAGAGATGTCGATTTTTTTTATGCGTGCGTGCGGGTGGGGGCTGCGCAGCACTTTGCCGATGAGTTGGCCGGGGAGTGAGTAATCAGCGCCAAAGCGGGCGCGACCGGTGACTTTGTCGATGCCGTCGGGGCGCACGGGGCGGGTGCCGATAACATTGAACTCGGAGGCTGGGGAAGGCGGTGACCTTATCTTGCATGACTTATGCTCCCTGCTTCGTATTTGTCTTCGTTTTAGGTTTGGCTTTTTGCATGTCTTGAGCTGCGTCCATGACGGCGCGGACGATTTTATCGTAGCCGGTGCAGCGGCAGAGGTTGCCAGCGAGCCAGTAGCGCACTTCAGTTTCTGTCGGATTTGGATTTTTGGCGAGCAGAGCCTTGGAGGCAACCAGGAAGCCCGGTGTGCAGACGCCGCATTGAAGGGCGGCGTGCTCCAAGAATTTGGTTTGGAGGATATGGAGTTCGTCGCCTTTGGCGAGGCCTTCAATGGTTTCGATTTTTTTGCCCGAGGTTTCGACGCCAAGGACAAGGCAGGAGCAGACGAGGCGGCCATCGACGGTGACTGAGCAGGCGCCGCAGTCTCCGGTGCCGCAACCTTCTTTGGTGCCGGTCAGGCCGAGGTTGTTGCGCAAGCAATCGAGTAGGGTTTCGTCGGTTTCGCAGAGGAACTCGACGGCGTCGCCGTTGACGGTGGTTTGGACGTGGTGTTTGGCCATTAGTGGTTTTTTCCAATTTTGCCCTGAGCGCGGGCGTAAGCGTTTTCGGCGGTGCGGCGGGCAAGGACGCCAGCGATTTTGATGCGGAAGTCTTTGGTGCCGCGTTTGTCGTCGATGGGGCGACAGGCGGCGGACGCGGCGGTGGCGAGTTTATCGAGTGCGGCGGCGTCGAGCTTGGTGCCTATGATCGCCTTGGCGGCGTCGGCCACCAGCAGCGGACGTTCGGCCACTGCACCTAAGGAGACGCGTGCAGCAGTGATTGTGCCCGAGGCATCGGTGGTGAGATTGATGCCGCAGCCGACGACGGCGATGTCCATTTCTGTGCGTGGAATAAATCGCAGGTAGGCGTCACCGGAGTGCGGCGTACGAGCTGGCAACTGAAACGCTGCGATAATTTCACCCTTTGCAAGGGCCAGTTTGCGGACCCCAATCATCACGTCTTCGACGGGCAATTCGCGTCGGCCGGTGGCGCTGACGATGATCGCCTTCGCACCTGCAGCAATAAGTCCGGGCACGCTGTCGGCGGCGGGGGAGCCGTTGCAGAGGTTGCCGCCCATGGTGGCGCGGCCTTGGACCTGAGTGGAGCCGATGAGGTTGGCGGCTTCTACAAGTCCGGGCCAAGCGGCTCTGAGCTTGGCGTGCTCCTTCAGTTCGGCGCCCGTGACGGCCGCGCCGATGTGAAAACCAGCCGATGTTTCTTTGATTTCGCGGGTTTCGGCGATCTTTTTGATGTCGACGACCAGGATCGGGTCAATGACGTCGGATTTGATTTGGACCAGCAGGTCGGTGCCGCCAGCCAGGACGCGGGCAATACCGGTTTCGGCCGCCAGTAGTTGACTTGCCCGTTCTAGGGTTTCGGGCGCTTCGTATCGCATAGGTCCTCCAGTTGCATGGGCGAGTGGGGATGATGGCATATTGATCGGTCGCGTGCCAACGATACAGGGGCTGAGCGGACCCGGCGTGCTTGCATAGCGGAGTGGGCATAGCGGAGTGGGCATAGCGGATAAGTGGGCAAAGAGCAGTGCGTAAAGCGGGCAGCACTTTACCGAAGTTTCATTTGAAACTACCTTCCTGCCGACTTATGGCTTGGCTCGCGCATCTATTTCAACGTCCAAGACACAGTTTCGAGCGTGCGTTGGCGCGGGCACTTGGTGTAGGCTTCGGCAACGCCAAAAAAATACTACTTGGGAGGAAGTGTAGGATGTCTATTTCTCGTCGTCGCTTTGTTGCGCTGTCCGGAGCGGCGGTTGCGTCTCCTGCTGTGTTCACAGAATCGGTGTTGGCCCAGTCGGTTACGACTTTCAAGCTGCATCACTTCTTGCCGCCAGTTTCAAACGGGCACAAGTTCATGCTCGCTCCGTGGGCTGAGGCCGTTGCCAAGGCGTCCGAGGGCAAAATTAAGATCGACATCTATCCATCGATGCAGTTGGGCGGTACGCCGCCGCAGCTCTATGATCAAGCACGCGATGGCGTGGCCGACATTGTCTGGACGCTGCCGGGTTCGACGCCAGGTCGCTTCCCGTCAACTGAAGTTTTTGAATTGCCGTTTATCGGTTCGGACAAAGGCATTGTGAACGCGCAGGCGTCGCAAGAGTTTGCCGATACGTATCTCAAGGACGAAGTCAAAGACGTTAAGATGCTGAGCTATTGGGCGCATGATGGTGGGCTCATCCATACGAACAAAGAGATCAAGACGATGGAGGATCTGAAGGGGCTCAAGCTCCGCAATCCGACACGTCTGGCGGGTGAAGCGCTGAAGGCGCTGGGGGCTGTATCCGTGGGTATGCCGGTGCCGCAAGTGCCGGAAAGCTTGGCGCAGAAAGTTATCGATGGTGCCGTTGTGCCGTGGGAAGTCGTGCCAGCGATCAAGGTGCACGAGTTGGTGAAGTTCCACACTGCAATTCCAGGATCGCCGACGCTTTACGCTGCGAGCTTCTTCTTGGCGATGAACAAGGCCAAGTTCGAAGCGCTGCCCGCTGATCTGCGTGCGGTGATGGATAAGGAAAGCGGACTCAAGTTCGCTAAACTTGCCGGCAATATGTGGGACGAGCAGGGCGCGAAGATTGCGGCCATGGTCAAAGGGCGTGGCAACAACATCAGCATGATTTCCGAGGCTGAAAAAGCCAAGTGGATCAAAGCCTGCGAGCCAGTCACCGCTGCATGGATCGAGCAAGTCAAAGCCAAAGGCGTTGATGGTGCGAAATTGATCGCTGCGGCGAAGGAATTGGTCGCAAAGTATAACAAAGCCTGAGCATGATCGGTTAATCCGATCTGGTGGACCCCGTCTCGTCACTCGATGTCGAGGCGGGGTTTCGCGTATTTAGTGGCTTTGAGTTTAGAACTATTGGTCTGACGATTTGGTGGGCGGGAGGCTTGCTGTCGTTCGGGCCGTCGTTGGGGGGCTTGATGACAGGCAGTGGATCTCAGTCGACGGAGGCGGGGCAATTTTCGCTTGATCGCTTGATGGAAAAGTTGACCGGCGCGATTGCCGTTCTTGGTGGCGCGTTGCTTATTGGGCTTGCTATTCTTGTATTTGCGAGCGTTGCGGGGCGGTACTTTTTTTCGAAACCCGTCGAAGGTGATTTTGAGTTTGTGAAAATGGCGACGGCGATTGGCGTGTTTGCGTTCTTGCCGTATGCACAGCAGCGCCGCGCCAACATCATGGTCGATACGTTTACCGGATGGATGCCTCAGGGACTGCAGCGCGCCATTGATGCGGTGTGGGACATGGTTTTTGCGGGCTTTATGGCGCTCTGCGCCTATTCGCTGGCGAAGGGTACGCTTGAGGCGGCCAAGTCGGGCGAGACGACGATGATGCTGCAAATCGCGGTTTGGCCCGCGATTGCAGTTTGCGCGCTGCTGAGCGCGGTTGTGACGCTTGCTGCGGTCAATACGGCGATCAAACTGATCCGGGGGCGGGTATGAGC
>JABFRJ010000449.1 GCA_013141255.1 Hyphomicrobiaceae bacterium | reverse complement strand
CGCGTCGGCACGGCCATGCGCGCCACCTCTGAAAACATGCTGGCCGCCTACTACATGGGCATCCCCGTCAAGCGTATCGTCTCGTTGGTTTGGGCCATTTCAGCCATGGTCGCAGCCATCGCTGGCATCTTGCTGGCGCCCATTACCTTCGTGCATTCCAACGTCGGTCTCGCGCTTGGCTTGAAGGCGTTCCCTGCAGCAGTACTTGGCGGCTTCGGCTCCATCCCTGGCGCCCTTATCGGCGGCATCATCATTGGCATCATCGAAACGCTGGCCGGATTTTATCTCGCCACCGGATGGAAGGATGTCGCCGCTTACATCGTTCTCCTCGCCGTTCTTTTATTGAAGCCGGAAGGCCTTTTTGGCGCCGTCGGCAAGAAGAAGGTTTAACCGGCGATGCGCTTCCTCTTCAAAACCGACTACAACACCGACATCAACCTAATGCAGCACTCGGGCCAATGGTGGTCCTACGGCTTGCTGCTCGCAGCCCTTGCCGCCGTGCCATTCCTGTTCGGCAACTACGTCCAAAGCCAATTCGTCTTTGTCTTCATTTACGCCATCGTCGGCGTCGCGCTGATGATCTTGACCGGTTTCACCGGTCAAGCCTCCCTCGGCCACGCAGCCTTCCTCGCGATCGGCGCCTACACTGCAGCAATCCTCCAAGCTCGCGGCTTTGGCTTCGCCATCTACTTCCCGCTTGCCGGCCTCATCTCCGGCATCATCGGCCTCCTCGTTGGCTTCCCAGCGCTGCGCCTGCACGGGCTCTATCTCCTTATTGCCACCATCTCCTTTGGCTTTATCGTCGAAGAAATTCTCTCCCGTTGGGAAACCGTCACTCACGGCAACGAAGGCTTACAAGTTAAAACCCTAAATCTTTTCGGCATGCCGGTGCCACGCGACAGCAAAGAGTTTTACTTCCTCTGCCTCGGCACGCTCATTGCCACCATCGTCCTCACGCTCAACCTTTTGCGATCCCCCACTGGCCGCGCACTGATGGCCGTCCGCGATAGTGAAACCGCCGCCAAATCCATGGGCGTCAACTTGGCCGTCACCAAGGTCAAAGCCTTCGGCCTCAGCGCCGCCTTCACAGGCTTTGCGGGCGCATTGTTCGCCCACAAAATGAGCTTCATCTCGCCCGAAATGTTCACGCTGTTGCTCTCGATCGAATTTATTATGATCATCATCATTGGCGGCGTCATCGGCCTGCATGGTGCCATCCTCGGTGCCATCTTCGTCGTCATGGTCGACCCACTGTTGACGTTACTCAAAGACGATGCACCGATTTGGGTGGCCACTATAACGCGGATGCTTGGCTTCGGCGCTGACGTGGTCGCACGCGCTCAAGCCACCACCGCGTCCATCGGCAGCGCCGCCGGGCTCAAAGGCGCAATCTACGGCATCTTGATCATGATCTTCATCATCTATGAGCCCTATGGACTCTACGGTCGCTGGCTCAAACTCAAACTCTATTTCCAAACCTTCCCTCTCTACAAAGCCTCCACCTTCAAACGCCAAAAGACCTATGTGAAGACGGAGCGGAATAGATGAGCGTGCTCTTCTCCGTCGAAAATCTCGCCCTCCACTTCGGCGGCGTCAAAGCGGTCGACGGCGTCGGCTTCACCGTCAACAAAGGTGAAATTTTCACCATCATCGGCCCCAACGGCGCCGGCAAAACCTCGATTTTCAACCTGATCTCGCGCCTCTATCAGCCAACATCAGGCCGCCTCGTCTTCGATGGTCATGACATCACCCATACGCCCGCCCACAAGGTCGCTAAACTCGGCATCGCTCGCACCTTCCAGAACATAGAACTGTTCGACAACGCTACATTGCTACAAAACCTTCTTGTCGGTCGTCACGCCCACACCACGACCGACATTTTCTCCGAAATGCTCTTCTTGCCCCATGTTCGCCGCGCCGAACTGGCCCATCGCGAACGGGTGGAACAGGTCATCGACTTCCTCTCGCTCCAACCCTATCGCGATAAACTCATCGCCGGGCTCCCCTACGGCGTCCGCAAGGTGACCGAAGTTGCCCGCGCCCTCTGCTCCGATCCGAAATTGATCCTGCTCGACGAACCCTCGTCCGGCCTCAACGTCGAAGAAACCAGCGACATGTCGTTCTGGATCCGCGACATCCGTGATGTGCTTGGCGTCACCGTCCTCATGGTCGAACACGACATGAGCCTCGTAAACCGGGTCTCCGACCGTGTCTTGGCGCTGAATTACGGCCGCGTGCTCGCAACCGGCACCCCCGCCGAAGTGCAAGCCCATCCAGAAGTCGTCGCTGCATATTTGGGAGCCTGACGCGATGACCACTGAGACCGCCGCGCCAATTCTAAAAGTCCAAAACATCGAGAGCTACTACGGCCCCATCATGGCTATCCGTGGCGTTAGCCTCGAAGTCCCACGCGGCAAGATCGTCACCGTTCTCGGCGCCAATGGCGCCGGTAAAACCACGATTTTGAAGACCATCTCCGGCGTCCTCGATCCTCTCAAAGGCACCGTTGAATTCGACGGCAAACCCATCCAAAAGATGGACCCAGATAAGATCGTCCGCTTAGGCCTCGCCCACGTACCCGAAGGCCGTGAAGTTTTCCCCTTCCTAACCGTCGCCGAAAATCTCGCCATGGGCGCTTACCTCCGCTCTGATCGAGACGGAATCGCCCAAGACATGGAACGCATTTTCATCTATTTCCCTCGCCTCAAGGATCGCTTGAAACAACCCGCAGGCCAGATGTCTGGCGGCGAACAGCAGATGCTAGCCATCTCTCGTGCTGTTCTGAGCCGCCCCAAGCTGATCCTCCTCGACGAGCCATCGCTCGGCCTGTCGCCTTTGTTAGTCAAGGAAATCTTCGCAATTCTGAAGCGGATCAACGCCGAACAAGGCACCTCCATTTTGCTGGTCGAACAGAACGCCAAGCAGGCTTTGGAACTTGCCCATTACGGCTATGTGCTCGAAACCGGTCGCATTGTCATGGCCGACACCTGCGAACATTTATTGGCCAGCAAAGACATCCAGGAATTCTACCTGGGTTCAGGAGGGGAAACCGAGCGCGGCGAGAAGCGCTGGAAAAATCGTAAAACCTGGCGCTAACATCCGCCCCAAAAGCCAGCTATGCTAGCAGCATAAAAACGCGGCCAATACATCCAACAAGACCGCCAAAAACAATAAACAGCCATAAAACCAAACGGAGGAATGAATGAACCGACACCTAGCTTCAGGCCTTGCCATAGCCACCGCTGCACTTTTTGCAGCGAGTGCCGCATCGGCCCAAATGAAAGTCACCAATCAAGGCATCTCAGCCGACGAAATCGTCATCGGCACCCATCAGGATCTCTCTGGCCCAATTAAAGGTTGGGGCGTCGCAGTCGCCAACGGCATGAAACTCGCGGTCGAAGAGGTGAATGCTGCAGGCGGCATCCACGGTCGCAAACTCAAGTTGATCTTGGAAGACAGCGGCTACGATCCAAAGAAAGCCGTTCTCGCCACCCAGAAGATGATTGAGAAGGACAAGATCTTCGTCAACCTCGGCCCCATGGGCTCGCCCACCGTTCTTGCCGCGCAAGACATCACCCTCGACGCCGGCGTACCTCAGCTGTTCCCGCTGACGGCTGCTGAGTTCACTTACAAATTTGATCCCGCCAAGCCACAAGAGCGTCTGAAGTTCAACAACATCC
>JABFRJ010000319.1 GCA_013141255.1 Hyphomicrobiaceae bacterium | reverse complement strand
GACCAAAATCAACTTGCTTGATTCAACGACGGCGCTTGGGGCGCAGGGGGCGCTCGCGTACACGTCGGGGCTTTCGACCCTCGGCTTCAAAGACTATGAGTGCGTGTGCTCGCGCGAGGACCTTGAGAACTTTGTGTTTGCATTTCTGCGGACGACTGTGATGGGGGCCGCTATGCGCGGCGATCAGGAACACGATGGTATGGTGCGCGAGGTCGACAACGGCGACGGCAAGCGGCCGTTTGAAATTTCATATCGGCACTCGACCTCTATCCGTCCAGAGGGCGGCAATATTATCCGGCTCAACTTGGGGCGCGTGTGAGTGAGCCTATGACGCGCCGCTTATGAGGCGGCGCTTATGACGCGGCGATGAGTGCAAGGGCCGCGTCGATGTCGGCGGGGAGGCCGATGGGTGTCGATTTGAGTGACTTGTCGATACGGCCAACCAGGCCCGATAGCACTTTACCGGTGCCGATCTCATAAATCTCGGTGACGCCAGCTTTGGCCATAGCCTCAACGCACTCGCGCCAGCGCACGGTGCCGGTGACTTGCTCGACGAGGCGGCGGCGAATGTCGGCGGGATCGCTGATCGGCGCGGCGAGGACGTTTGAAATCACGGGCACGATAGGCGCCTTCATGGCGACTTTGGCGAGGGCGTCGGCCATGGCTTCGGCGGCAGGCTGCATGAGTGCGCAATGGAACGGCGCGGAGACTGGCAGGGGCATGGCGCGACGGAGGCCATGGGCTTTGCCAACTTCGGCGATGCGATCGATGGCGGTCTTGTGGCCAGAGAGAACAACCTGGGTTGGGTCGTTGTCGTTGGCGACATCGCAGACGTCGCCTTGTGCGGCATCTGCCGCGATTTTGCGTGCGACATCGATGGAGACGCCGAGGAGGGCAGCCATGGCACCCACGCCAACGGGGACGGCTTTCTGCATGGCTTGGCCGCGCAGCTTCAGCAAGCGTGCGGCGTCGGCAATTGTAAAGGTGCCGGCAGCGGCGAGGGCTGAGTATTCGCCCAAGCTATGACCCGCGACAAATTTGACAGTTTTGGCGAGATCGAGACCCTTTTCTTTTTCAAGCACGCGCATGACGGCGAGCGACGACGCCATCAGGGCGGGTTGAGCGTTTTCGGTCAACGTCAGCGTTTCGATGGGGCCTTCCCACATGATGGACGAGAGCTTTTGGCCGAGCGCGTCGTCGACTTCATCGAAGACGGCGCGGGCCGAGGCGAAGGTTTCAGCAAGGACCTTGCCCATACCAACGACTTGGCTGCCTTGACCTGGAAAAACGAATGCGCGCGCCATGTTTAGCTCTCGTTGTTTGTTTGTGCTGGTTTGTTACTAGCTGCGGCGCGATTAGCGCCCTCAATTTGTGTGGGGCTGATCACACCGGACGTGGGGCTGTCAAGACGCAGACCTTTGGCCATTTGATCCCGGTTTGACTGTTGCGATTCTATCTCTGAGATGAAAAACCATTGTTTAGCTTGAATTTTCAAGAATTAAGCCCGTTGACGCCGCACGTACGGCACTGCACTAAACCTAGCTGAGTGCGGTGCACAATGTCGCTCTCGAAGGTGCGGAGTCTGGCGCATGCAAGTTGCTCTCAAAATCGACGACAGGGGAGACATTGTCTCCCTTGATCACTGCTCTGCTCGGATCGAGCGCACTTTCAAGGCATCGCCCCTTTCTTCCTTGCTTGATACCGAACTTGATCGTGGATTTGCGTACTGGTCGCAAACGGCTGGATGGATCGTTATTGCGTTTGATCCTCTGCTGCTCGCGCCACCAACGCTTGAGCGATTGGCGTCTTGGCTTAAATCGCGGACGCCGCAGCGTTGCTTGATTTGCACTCGCACCGAGTTTGATGGGCGCAACACATGGCGACACGAAATTGCACCGTCGGCGCAGGTCGCGATTGCGAAAATTCAGCAATGCGTACTGGTTGAAACGGGCGGCACGGGAATTCGTTATAAGCGAGAATTGCAGACACTCGAAGCCGCTGCACGTCATCAACCGTGGGTCGACGACCTGGCGCGGCTGTGGCACCACGAGGCGCAAACAGGTGATCCGTTGCAGTTCTGGGAAAAACTGAGCACAGTAACTGACGACGCATTTTATGTGTTCGAGGCAGATCACGCCAAGGGATTTTTGTTACATAGCTGCGGTCGCGAGGTGTCGGACTATGCACTCCGTTGGTTCAGGACCAACACGGGGCGTCCTGTGCTTGAAGCGCCGCATGCAGCGTATGGCGCGGCCAGCAATAGATCGTTCATGGATGCCCATGCACTCGGGCGGCCGTCCGTGGATCATATCGATACCATTGTGCATTGGCCGACAATCGGGCAACTGCGTCACAAGTATCTGCGCATGCTGTTACCGCTGTCTGTTGGTCAACATTCGTTTTTGGTGTCGGTGACACGCTTGGAGCCTGGGTGTTCGGCAGAACTCAGACGTCGGCAGAAGTGAAATTTATGCCAGTCAGCATTACTTCTGGGCGGCTGTGATCACGATTTCGATCAGGTCGGCGCCTTCGAGAGTTGCACCAATGCAGGCGCGCTGCGGGGCGTTATTGCGGTCGACCCACTCGTCCCAAGCGCGGTTCATGTCATCTTTTTTGGACATGTCGGCGAGATACATGGTAGCCGTGAGAATGTGGGATTTGTCGGACCCAGCTTCGGACAAAGTGCGCGTGATGGCTTCAAGCGCGAGGCGCGTTTGGAGGTAGACGTCTGGCTTTTTGTCGGAGGAGACGGCGACAGTGTAGACGAGGCCGTTGTGTACGACCGCACGGCTGCGCGTGGGGGCTGAACCTTTGATGCGTTCGATCATTAATGTCTCCTTAGATAAAATACGGGCGGGGCTATTGTAGCTCCCGCCCGAAACCGTGCCGATGATTATTGTGCAGGCTTGATCCCAGCTTTGGCAATGGCAGCGCCGTAACGGTCGCTATCACCTTTGATCAAGGCAGCGAACGCATCGCCTGCAAGGCCACTTGGTTGCACGCCAAGATTTTTGAACTTCGCTTGTGTATCCGGATCGTTGATCGCTTTGACGAGTTCTTCTTCCAGGCGCTTAGCGAGGTCGGCGGGGAAGCCGGCGGGCGCGATATAGCCATGGAAGACGCCGACGCGGAAGCCGGGAAAGCCTTCGGCGACGGTGGGGACTTCGGGGCTGCCTGGATAGCGCTCGGGCGAGGTGACGGCGACGGCTTTGACGGTGCCGGCTTTGACCTGCTCGTAGGCGGAAGCGAAGTTATCGCAAGTGATTTTGACCTGCCCCGACATTACGTCTTGCATGATCTGGTTTGACGCGCGGTAGGGCACGTGGGCGACTTTGATGCCGGTGAGATCGGCGAGCATTTCCATGCAGAGATGCTGTGATGTTCCGGCGCCGGAGCTGGCGTAGCTTTCCTTGTCGGGGTTAGCTTTCAAGTAGGCGACGAGTTCGGTGATGTTCTTGGCCGGGATTGAATTGTGGACCACGATCAAGTTGGGCTGCGTGGCCATGGCGACGAGGGGGCGGATCTCGTTCGGCTTGAACGGCATTTTGTCGCCGAGCATATGGGGATTGATAGTGAGTGGGCCCGTGGTGCCAATGCCGATGGTGTAGCCGTCGGTGGGGGCTTTGGCGACGGCGGCGATGCCGGTGTTGCCGCCCGCACCAACTCGGTTTTCAAACACAAAAGTG
>JABFRJ010000061.1 GCA_013141255.1 Hyphomicrobiaceae bacterium | reverse complement strand
CGCTCTCCCTTGTAATTTCGCGGTCACTTTTGGTTCTGGCGTGCCGTGTTCCATTGTTTGCTAACAGATCGTTGATTGACTATCAAATCGATTTTTTGCAATAAATCGCTCGAACTAAATATTGCTTGTTGGGTGCCAAATATGAATCGCCGATCGTCAATTGACGCGGACGGAAAAGACCTGCCCCGTAGCATAGGGGGCCGGATCACGGATCAGTTGCGCGTTGAAATCTTGCGCGGCGACTTCGCTCCGGGTGCACGCGTCAGCATCAAAGTATTGAGCGAGCGCTTCAACGTTAGTCTCAGTCCGCTGCGAGAGGCGCTAACGCGGCTGGGATCTGAGGGATTACTTTCGTCGGACGAGCAGCGGGGCTTTTGGATTGCGCCGGTCTCTGCCAGTGATCACGCTGAAGTCACGCGGCTGCGCATTTCATTCGAACGGATGGCACTGCAGGAGGCGATTCTTAAGGGTGGTATCGAATGGGAGACACGAGTGATGGCAGCCCTATATCGCATGAACCGGATTGACCGCAGTATTGGTGGCGCGGAGGCGAAGGAAGCTTGGGAGACTGCCCACCGCACATTCCATGTAGAACTCCTGGCGGCCTGTGACATGCCTCTGTTACTGCAGTTTGTGGCGTTGCTTCATGGTTTAAGCGATCGATACCGGCGGATTTTTTTGGCGAGCAATCCGCCAGATAAGTCGTCCGCTCTTGAGCATGAGCGAATTGCCGATTTTGCGGTGTCACGCCGAAACGAAGAGGCGGTTGACCTACTCGGCAAGCACATTGAACGAACAGGCAATGCCGTACGCAAGAAGCTGATGGCAACGAAGCAAACAATCGATGTCTCAAATGACAAATGATAGCGACACATCTCCGATTTCGGAATTATTCGAGGTGAAACGTACACCTGGAGAGCGGCAATGATCTTGAAAAACCATGAAGATGTGACTGCGGACGCCTTGGCCGTGATGGCGCGCACGACCGATCCGCGCTTGCGAACAATCATGTTGTCGCTGGTCAAGCATTTGCATGCGTTCATTGCCGACGTGCGGCTGACGGAAGTTGAGTTCCGCGAAGCCGCCGCGATCATAAACGAGATGGGTCAGCTCGCGTCCGACACACACAACGAAAGTGTTCTGATGGCAGGCTCTCTTGGCGTCTCGTCGCTTGTTTGCCTGCTCAACAACGGCGATAGCGGCAACACTGAAACCTCGCAGTCTCTGCTCGGCCCGTTTTGGCGATTGAATTCACCGCGTGTTGACAATGGCGGCACGATTGTCCGGTCAGATACTCCTGGTGGTCCGCTATTTGTAATGGGACGGATCTTTAATCGCTCCGGCATGCCTGTCGCGGGCGCCGAGATCGACATTTGGCACGCGTCACCTGTTGGACTTTATGAGCAGCAAGATCCTGAGCAAGCCGAGATGAACCTGCGTGGCAAGTTCACCTCGGACGCCAATGGTCGCTTCTGGTTTCGGACCGTTAAGATGGTCGGCTATCCCATCCCAACGGATGGTGTTGTCGGGCGTTTACTTGCCGCTCAGGGTCGTCACCCATATCGGCCGGCTCATTTGCATGCTCTAATTGTGAAGCAAGGCTTCAAGGTGTTGATCAGCCAAGTTTACGATCCGAATGATCCGCACATTAACACCGACGTGCAGTTCGGCGTCACCAAAGCGCTACTTGGCGACTTTGTGCGTCATGACGAGCCACATCCGAGCGACCGATCCATAGCCGGGCCGTGGTTCAGTCTGGACTACACCTACGTTATGGAGCCGGGCGAAACCGTACTGCCTAAGCCACCAATCAAGTGATGAATGCTGACACTTCACCGATGTCGAGATCGCGAAACAGGCGGCTGAGGGGGCGATGTAGATGGTGTCGGATAAGGCTCAGCGTAGCGTCATCGGCAAATGCATCCTCGTTCGCGCCCGTGAAAGCCTAGCCTTGCGCTTCCACGCAATCAAACTGCAATGCCTGCACTACGCTGAACTTCGAGTGATACATTATGAAACAATGAATACGATAGACTTGTGCTCACCACCGTTTAAATTGTGGTCCCATGACACTTGAGAATTTTGGCTCTAATGTGCGCCCCTCCCTTATCGGCAATGACGGGCACATCCTCATCGTTGACGACGATGCGCAAATCCGTCAACTGGCTGGAAAATTCCTCCGCGAACACGGTTACAAGGTGACCGCCGCGCGCGACGGCCGCGAGATGCGGCAGATCCTTTCTGCAGCATCGATCGATCTCGTCATCCTCGACATAATGCTTCCGGGCGCCAATGGGCTTGACTTGTGCAGGGAGATCCGCAGCGGTTCTGCCATTCCTGTTATCATGCTGACTGCGCGGGGATCGGAAACAGACCGCATTGTTGGCCTTGAGATCGGAGCAGACGATTATCTTTCCAAACCGTTCAATCCCCGTGAACTGCTTGCTCGCATCAATGCAGTATTGCGACGCGCGCGCGCCAACAACGGCACACCGCAAGGCGGATACGAGTACTCACTGCGATTTGATGGTTGGTGTCTTGACCTTCGCCGCCGTGAACTGACCAATCCACACGGCGTTGTAGTGGACCTTTCGACTGGCGAATATGACTTGCTGCAATCGTTTCTTGAGGCGCCGCAACGCGTGTTGACGCGCGATCAGCTGATGGATGCTGCCAAGCATCGGATAGCAACAGGATTTGATCGCGCAATTGACATCCAAGTCAGTCGGCTGCGGCGCAAAATTGATGCGAGTGAGGACGGCCAGGCCATGATCAAGACAATCAGGGGCGCAGGCTATATGTTCGTTCCGACAGTGTCGCGCGCATGAGCCGTTCCTTCGACACACTTGCCGCGCGTGCTATCTTAGTCTCTTTGTTCGGTATTACGCTCGTTCATTTTTTGAGCCTTTGGACGTATGAGCAAGCGCTTGATCGGGAATTGACACGCGCGCACGAGACTCGGCTTGCTGAGCGGATCGTAACGATCAAGCGCAGCATCATGCTTGTGCCTCCAGCGCAACGTGAGGCTGTGGCCCATGGCCTGTCGGGCGGACCTGTCGACGTGCATTGGAGCCTGAAACCTGGTGCCGTTGCCGGCGGTGCAGGTGTGGAGGAGTGGCAAGGGCTTGTGCGTCAGATCTCGACACTCTCGCACGACATTGCGGCGTCTGATGTGGTCATTGGCACCAGCGCGGGTGCTGATCCGCACGTTGCGTTGGTGTCCATGCGCCTGCCGGATGATAGCTGGATCAATGTCAGCATGTTTGCGGTCAATCGACTCCCGTCATCTCCGCACGGTACAGTAGTCTCGACAACGCTCATGGCGCTCGGCGTTATTCTACTCTCAATATTGATCGCCCGCTGGCTCACAAGGCCTATCCGCGATGTGTCCGCCGCCGCTCGTTCGCATGCGCCGGATGGCACACCGCTTTTCATACGCGAAACCGGTCCTGAAGAGGTCCGTGACTTGGCAAAGGCCTTTAACGACATGCAGCGCCGTATCGCTGATTTAATCGAGAGACGAACACAATCGTTAGCAGCTGTTTCGCATGATCTAAGGACGCCGCTTACACGATTAAAATTGCGCTTGGAGGACTTTCACGACGAGACCATGAGGGCTGCTATTGCCGCCGATATAGGCGAGATGGAGCAGATGATTGATACAACTTTATCATATCTTAGGGGCGATGAAAAATCTGAGGTCCCTCGCCCGCTCGATTTAACTGCGCTACTCGAAACGATCGTTAACGATGCGTGCGACGGCGGCGGCGATGTCGCCTTCGAAATGCGCGACCATATCGTTGTTGATGGACGACTGGTTGGTCTTAAGCGCGCCTTCAACAATCTGGTCAGTAATGCGATCCGGTTCGGCACCAGCGTAACCGTATCGAGCACCTGCACTGATGAAGTCGTGAAAGTTCTGATTGACGATAACGGACCCGGCGTATCAGAATCACAGATCTCCGTTATTTTCGAGCCTTTTGTTCGCCTGGATCAATCGCGCAATCAAGAATCCGGGGGCGTTGGCCTCGGGCTCACTATTGCCAAAGATCTGATCGAGGCGGATGGCGGGTCGATTGCATTGACCAATCGCAGGGAAGGCGGGCTCCGGGCAACCGTGACGCTACCTCTGCGTCGCTCATGAAATAATTTGTTACAATGCTGTAACGCGCCGATACGCGCCCCGCGCTAGTGTCCGATGATGTTGCAATATTCAGTCTCGGGGGACACATGCGATCCTTGATCGCTCATAGAACGCTCCTGGCTGCTTTTTTTGCGGCTCTGCTTGTTCCGGTTGGCACGTGTAGTGCTCATGATGGACATGATCATGGTGCACCATTACCACCAGTTTCTGGCACAATCGCCCCGCGTGCTGATGCATCGTCAACGGATTTTGAAGTCGTTGCTGTTGCTCGCGGGGACAAGCTTTCGTTTTTTCTGGATACGTTTCGCGAGAACCGACCAGTCGATGGTGCCAAACTTGAGATCGATGCGGCTGGAACCGTCTTATTGCCTGTCGCTGACGGCCAGGGGTCGTATACTGTCAGTGCGCCATTTGTCGCCAATCCTGGGTCCTATGATCTAGCAATAACTGTCGCGGCCAACGGTATCGTGGATATTCTCACCACAACCTTGCGCATTCCGACTGTTGCAGTTGAGGCGGCAGGACCGGCTATTTCTGGTGGAGTCAAGCTTGACAAAACGCCGGGCACTCTGACGTGGACGGCTGCAACCCAATTCTCGCTGCCCATAGGCGTATTCGTCGGATTCATCACGGGTGCAGCACTCGTATCGCTCATCTTGCGACGCGGCCGCGGTGCAATAAATCTTGTAATATTGGCCGTTAGCTTGGGGTTTCCTCTGCAGGAGACCATTGCAAAGGAACCTGCGAGTTCATTTGCGTTGCGCGATGTATCGCAACGTTTTCCAGATGGCGCGCTTTTCGTGCCCAAATACACGCAGCGCATTCTTGGTTTGCGGACAATTTTCTCAGAAAGTGAACTTCATCGTCGCGCGATCGAATTGCCTGGTCGCATTATTCCAGATCCAAATGCAAGCGGTTTGGTCCAGGCCTCGGTGGGAGGGCGACTGGTGCCTCCAACGGGAGGTTTCAAGCCGCTTGGTACTCCTGTCAAATCGGGCGACATTCTGGCCTATGTTCGACCTCCAATCGCGGCAGCGGATTTGACGACCCAACAGCAACAAGCTCGCGAGCTTGATCAGCAGATCTCAGTGGTCTCGCGCAAGGTCGAACGACTACGCGCGATTGAGAAGATCATTGCCAAAAGCCAGCTCGAAGACGCCGAACTTGAATTTAAGGGATTGCAGGCACGGCGTGCAAACCTGGAGCGCGCCAATAAGGAACCTGAGCCGCTCTTGGCACCGGTCAATGGCGTGATCGCTGCGTCGAACGCGGTCGCGGGCCAGATGGCTGAACCCAACTCGATCATTTTCCAAATTGTTGATCCGACCCGTCTCTGGGTCGAGGCGCTCAGCTTTGAGCCGCTAGAAACACATGGTGCAGCCCAGGGCGTGCTTACTGGCAATCGTTTTATCGATCTTGCTTATGTCGGTGCTGGACTTGCTGATCGCAATCAATCCATCCCGATCCATTTCGCGATTAAAACTGATGCAACTGGTTTACGTGCTGGACAGTTCCTGACGGTATTGGCCACGACGATTTTTGAACACAAGGGCATAGCCGTCCCTCGCGAGGCCATAATTCGTGGCAGCAATGGCCAAAGCATCATTTATGAACACAGCAACGCAGAACGGTTTGTCGCACGCGAGGTGCGCATCGAGCAACTTGATGCTGAACGCGTGCTCATTACAGCGGGTATCGAACGGGGTAAGCGAATTGTTACGCAGGGTGCCGAACTCTTGAACCAAATCCGGTAAGGGGGCTGGCGTGTTTACATTCCTTGTCACGGGTTCGCTTCGCAATCGCCTGCTGGTGCTGGCGCTTGCTGCGGTGATGGTGCTCTATGGCTCTTTTACGTTGCAACGGCTACCGGTTGACGTCTTTCCCGACCTAAACCGACCAACGGTCACGATCATGACCGAGGCGGAGGGATTGGCCCCGACCGAGGTCGAGCAGTTGGTATCGTTTCCCATTGAGACGCAGATGAACGGACTACCCGGCGTTTCGCGCGTACGCTCGGTGTCTGGCGTGGGTCTATCGCTCGTCTATGTCGAGTTCGATTGGGGAACAGATATTTTTCGCAATCGCCAGCAAATCTCTGAACGTCTGGGTTTCGTCAAAGAACAATTACCTGCGAACGTCACGCCACAGATGGGACCGATCAGTTCTATCATGGGGCAAATACTTATGTTTGCAATCACTGCCGAAACCGCCTCTGCCATGGAGGTGCGAGAGATTGCTGATTTTGTGATTAGGCCACGACTGTTGACTATTCCTGGTGTTGCTCAGGTTATTCCGATCGGTGGTGAGGTTCGACAGTTCCGGGTTGCTCCCCTCCCGCCAGCGATGCGGGCGTTTGGCGTGACTCTTGAGCAGATGGAACGTGCACTGCAACGCTTCGGCACCAATAGTGGTGGTGGCTTTGCGGATCAATACAGTCGCGAATTTTTGATCCGCAATATCGGATCGACGCTTAAGCTTGAGGATCTTCGGGATGTTGCCATTCCTACCCAAGGTGGTCGATCCGTATATTTGCATCAGATCGCGGAGGTCAGTTATGGCGCGCGTCTGAAACGTGGCGAAGCTGGATTTATGGGGCGGCCGGCTGTCATCATCTCTGTCGAAAAACAGCCGACCATCGACACCGTAAAATTATCGAATGACGTCGAGCGTGCCATGGTCGAACTCAATCAGACCATGCCGACCGGCATTAGGCTCGATAGCATCATCTTTCGGCAAGCGAACTTCATTGAGACCTCAATACGCAATGTTAAAACTGTCCTCGTTGAAGCTGTCTTCGCGGTCGCCGTTATCCTGTTCTTGTTCCTGCTCAATTTGCGTACCACAGTTATCTCACTCACGGCCATTCCGGTCTCAATCTTGGCCACCGCTATCGTGTTCTATGCCCTTGGCATATCGATTAATACAATGACACTCGGCGGTCTTGCCATCGCGATTGGTGAATTGGTCGATGATGCGGTCGTCGATGTCGAAAACATTTTTCGTCGCTTACGGGAAAACCGCGAAGCGGGCAATCCGCGTTCGATATTTGATGTTGTCGTCAGTGCCAGTCAGGAAGTTCGCTCGGGTATCGTCTATGCCACGCTGATCATTGTATTGGTGTTCGTGCCGCTGTTCGCGCTGTCTGGCATTGAAGGCCGACTATTTGCGCCTCTTGGTCAAGCCTACATCATCGCTATCCTTGCCAGTCTCGTTGTCTCCATAACGCTCACCCCGGTCATGGCCTACTACCTGCTCCCAACTTTGAAGCGTCTCGATGCGCACGAAGGCTGGCTGGTGCGCACTCTGAAGCACAGCAACCGTGCGGTGCTGCGTTGGTCATTTGCGCATTCGCGCATACTGATGATTGGCGCTGGCTTAGGGGTACTTGCAGCAGTTGCTGCTGCCATCTCACTTCCTCGCGCGTTCCTACCACCATTCAACGAGGGCACACTCACGATTAACACACTCTTCCAACCCGGCATCTCGTTGGCGGAGAGTCATCGCATCGGACTAATCGCCGAAAAATTGATCATGGATGTTCCTGAGGCCAAGTTGGTGGCGCGGCGCACCGGACGCGCTGAACTTGACGAGCACGCTGAGGGCGTCCACTCCTCCGAAATCGAGGTCGATCTTAGACCGTCTGGGCGCTCCAAGAACGAGATCATCGCCGACATGCGCAATCGCCTGTCGGTTCTTCCGGCCGCAACAAATTTTGGGCAACCTATCTCGCATCGCCTTGACCACATGCTCTCCGGCGTACGAGCGCAAATTGCGATCAAGATATTTGGTGACGACCTCGACACTTTGCGGTCGCTTGCTGAACAGATGCGGCTGCGACTGGCCCAGGTCTCTGGCGCGGTTGATTTGCAAGTCGAGCGGCAGGTCCGCATCCCTCAACTTGAAATCACGATCAACTACAAGAAGGCGGCGCTTTATGGCTTGCAACCAGCGCAGGTGACCGAGCAGTTGGAACGCCTGTCCAATGGGAGGCTTGTCTCTCGGCTCGTCGATGGGAGCAAGCGTTTTGATCTTGTTGTTCGGCTCTCTGAGCGCATGCGCACAACCCAGGGACTTGCTGATCTCCTGATCGAGACGCCTTCAGGATGGATTCCGTTGCGTCAGGTCGCTGAGGTGAAAGAGACCGATGGGCCAAACCAGATTTTGCGTGAGAACACCAAACGACGCATCGTCGTACTCGCGAATTCCGATGGCCTACGCGACATGTCCGCGATTATTGCCGATATCCGCCGCGAACTGGCCAGCACCCAGCTACCGACGGGCTTCTTCGCGACGCTTGAAGGTACGTTCCAAGCCCAAGAAGACTCCATGCGTACAATCGCCTGGCTGTCGTCGATATCGTTCGCGCTGGTTTTTGCAATTTTATACAATCGCTACCGCTCAGTTCTGTTTGCCGCCATTATCATGGGCAGCGTGCCTCTAGCTCTCATTGGCTCGGTGTTTGCGCTGTGGTGGGTCGGACAGCCCCTCTCGGTCGCGAGCATGATTGGCTTCATCACGCTGACTGGCATTGTCACGCGAAATGGCATCCTTAAGATCAGCCACTACATCAATCTCGCTATCCACGACGGCATGGCCTTTGGTCCTGAATTGGTTATGCGTGGTAGTCTTGAGCGCCTCACGCCTGTTCTTATGACTGCCATGTCTGCTGGTATTGCTTTGGTTCCGCTCATGATCGATGCGCACGCGCCAGGCAAGGAGATCCTGCATCCAGTCGCTGTCACCATTTTTGGTGGTCTTATCAGTGCGACGCTACTTGATACCGCGCTTACGCCCGCATTGTTTCTTCGTTACGGTCGCACATCGCTTGAACGCCTCGTGGCCCAAGCGCGCGGTGAGGCTGAGGATTCCACGCTGCCGCAATCTGCGTCAACGCAAACCATAGACGTCTATTAAGTTCACTGAGGGAGACTACTCATGACTCACGGCAATCGAATTGCCCTTGCTTTTGCGATGTCGCTCTTGGCGACGTCTAATGCATTCGGCCATGAGCCGGCGAAAGGATTGAATGGCGGCCTTCGCGTAGACGCTGGCAAATATCACACCGAGTTGCTTGTCGATGGCACACCAACCGTTGTTGTCTACTTGAGTGACGTCAATGATAATCCTATTGCTGCGAAAGACTTTAAGGCTAACGCAATTTTCGTTATCGACGGGAAGTCTCAGCGGTTCCCACTTTCACCGGTCGACGGATCCAAACTCGTTGGCATTGCGCCAACTGCGGTGAAGCCTGGTGTTAAGGGAGCGATCCAATTGACGGCGCCCGATGGTGAAACCGTCCAAGGCAAGTTTTAATCGCACAAAGCCTTAGCGATGCTCAGTGTTGAGCACGGAAGAATGTTTAGCCGAAAGTTTGAGTCAGTTATTTGGGTTGGTCCGGCTGCTTGGACTTCAGTTGAGTCGATGCTCGGGGACGACGGATCCCCCAACCAATCGGTGGGATCTTATTGCCAGGCAAATTGCTATCAGGGCCCCATATGGCTTGGTATGTGTCAATGGCGCGACCACGACGCTGAAAAAAAAGTGCGGCCGCGATTAGAGCCGTCCACCACATGATGAGCGTGAGCCACATCCATCGTGGCGCATTGGACAGCCACAAACCACTCAACACTGCTCCGACCGCGCCGATTAGGCCGATGTAGCCGACTGATTTATGGATCCGTTCGAAGATGCGGCGACGTGGCGTCATTGAATAGTGATCGCCGTCGAAGGACCCATCAGAAGCTGGTGCAGTAGGCCCACCCTTGCTACCTCGGAGCCAACCACCGAGAAACTGAGTGATCGCAATAGATGTGATCGACCAACCTATGAGCGCGTGGAGGCCGCGCGCTGCCCCTTCTGAAGGCGTGGCTATAATAAGGACCACGCCTGCGAGCAATGCAGCGCCGCCAGCATACTGGAGGACGAGGTGGCCTCGCCACCAGGTCTTGTTGTCCAACTGTTCCGGCCAATTTTGTTTGGGCATAATTTTGAAGAAGCGCGCAATGAGCACGCCGATTGGAAAAAGCAGACACCACGCCAGCACCATGACGCGAGCATGCCAAGCGACGAGTTCAGTGAGATGATGCCCGCGCGCGCTATCGATTGGCGCAAGTAGCCAGTCAATCATCGTCGCACCGCATGAGCCATCACAGTCGGCACCATTTACTTGTACGCCTTGGCCATTTTGTCGTGAATGGATTTTGCCCAGATCACGTGGCCGGGCTCGCGACCACCGAGAATAGACAATAATAGCGCTTCGTTGACGGCAATGTTCTTGAACGTGCGCATGACACCGGGAGGGCAGCAGATGCCATCGAGGTAATCCAGATCGACGAACTCTTCTGCGTTGTCCCCCCAAGAGACACGCCACTTGCCGGTTAAGCAAATGAAGGTCTCTTCGGTATCGTGGGAGTGGAGTGCGGCACCGTTGCCCGGGAGCGCTTTGATGAAATCGATATGATAATTTTCGGCGGTTTCGACTTGGGGTTTTAGATTTTCGTCGCTGGTGCCGCGGCCAAGCGCACCCAGCAGAACACGATTGTGCCCTGGAATGACGGCGTCGATAAAGGCCCGATCGGAATGGGGCATTTGACCGAATCGAAACACATTTTTGAGCATCGTTTCGCGTGTGATCGGCAGCGAGCGGGCGAACCATGCGCCATGCTCGCCGATGCTTTTGTCTTCGATGATCTCAAGTTCCTTGCGGGGGTATGGCATGAGAACTCTCCCTGTTATTTGTGCTTTAGCCTTTAACGGCGCCGGATGTTAGCCCGGCGATAATCTGCCGCGCGGCGACGAAGGTGAAGATCAGTGGTGGGATAGCAACCAGAACGCCTGCGGCCATCAATTCACCCCAGTCAATCCCGGTGTCTTTGATGTAGAGAAAGACGGCGTAGGGCAAGGTGCGAGAATTTCTATCCGTCAAAATTGATGCCAGCACAAGCTCGTTCCAGGCAATTCGAAAGGTGAATATGCCCGCGGCGGCGAGGCCGGGCTTTAAAAGCGGCAGTATCAAATAAAAGAAACTGCGGAACGGTCCGCAACCATCTACCGCGGCCGATTCTTCTAGTTCGCGCGGCACCTGCTCGATGAAACCGTACAGCAGCCAGATGGTGAATGGCAGATTTAGCGCCACGTAAACTAGAATGAGACCACCGAGTCCGGCCAAGCCGATGGACGTCCAGATGAAATAGATGGGTACGGCGAGCACAGCGGGAGGGATTGTACGCAACAGCAGCGTTCCCATGGCAATGGGAGTTCGCCCGATAAATGTGAAACGCGACAAGGCATAGGCGCACATGGTTCCCAATACCAGCGTCAATGCGGTCGCGACGACCCCGACTACGATGCTATTGCCGACGTAGCCGAGAAAGCGACCTTCGAGAATGTTGCGGTAATTTTCGAGCGTTGGCATAAAAATGAAAGAAAACCCACCATCAAAGATCTGACGCTGTGTTTTGAATGACGTGGAAACCATCACCAGCAGCGGTACGATCACAGCGAGGGCTAACAACCACGCAATCGAAAGCTGTCCGAAGCGCGCGACGGCACTCAGACCATTTGATCGTGTTGCTCCCAGCGCGCTCAAGACGATGTTCCCCGGCGGAGCGGATTATTGAATACGAGGAGCGCCGCACTGAGCACGGTGGTGACGGCCAGCAAGCAAACTGATAGGGCGGCCGAGTGCCCCATTCGCTGGGTGACAAATGCGCTTTTGTAAATGTGGAGTGGGAAGAGTTCGGTCGAGAGACCTGGGCCACCGTTGGTCATGGCATAGACGACCTCAAGTCCGCGCAAGGCATCGATTAGTCGCATCAGAAGCGTGATCATCAAGATTGGCATGATGAGGGGTAGCTTGATGTGCCAGATGACTTGCCACAGTCGTGCGCCATCGATGCGGGCGGCTTCAACGAGCGACGCGTCTAACCCCTGCAAAGCTGCCAGCGCCATGATGAAGACGAAGGGCGTGAATTGCCAGATGTCGGTGATGCACACAGCGAGGAAGGCGAGACTGCTATCGGCGAGCCACGCTGGCTTCCAACCGAAGCCGCTGACCCAGGCATTGATTGGGCCGGCGTTGGTGTCGAACATGTAACGCCAGATCAAACCAACGCAGACCGGCGCGATCATCATCGGCAGCACGAAGATGGTGCGTAAGACGCTCATGCCTGGGATCTTTCCTTCAAGCAGCAGCGCTAGTCCGATACCTATGGCGAGCTCAAGCGCGCAAACGACCACGGCGAATTTTAATGTGACGGCCATCGACTCGCGCGCGGCGGAGTCACTTAGAACTTCGATGAATAGTCTCAAGCCTCGAAAGGCTTGAGGCGATGGCGCTTCTCCCAGTCGCACCTCGTAGAAGGACAGCCGAAGGGTTTCGAGAATGGGATAAAATAGGCCGATGGCCATGACGGCGATGGCCGGCAGCGCGAAGGCATAGGGTATCCAACGACTTTGGCCGGCCTGGTTCATCTGGGTTCAATCGACACAGTAGCAACTGAAACGGGGCGAAGCTGGTACTCGGCGTTGACGCCGAGTACCGAGACACTGACAATCGAGGGTGATTAGGTTTTGTAGTAACCGGCACGCTCACAGATGGTTTTGATTTTTGCGGCAGCGTCGGTCATTGACGTTTTGATGTCGGCCTTCCCAGTGATAATCTCGGAGAGATGGACGCCCAAAACTTTTTCAGAGATTTCGGTCCATTCATTGATGATTGGACGCCAATCTGGATTGGAAATCTTGAGGCACTCCTTGTAGACTTCGACTGGATAGACTTTCTGCACGTCGGCATGATCGAGCGTGGATAAACGCATGGGTTGTCCGCCTTGGGCCGCAGCTTTCACGTCCTGGGCTTTGGAAGTCATCCACTGCATGAAGGCAAACGCGGCCTCTTTTTTCGCCGAGTTCTGCGGAATTGCCATGCCGAACCCACCAAGCTCGCCTGAAAATTTTGCGGCCTTCGGATGCAACGCATAACCGACAGTGTCGACAATTTTCGATTTTGCCGGATCACGTGCAGGACCGAATACGGAAATCGTGTCGAGATACATTGCGGACTGGCCTTGCAGGAAAGAATTCAGCATTTGGCCAAAATCGAACGAGGCACCGCCATCGGGGCCCGTCGCAATAATTTCTTTGAACGTCTCTGTGGCCTTAATTGCTGCAGGATCGGCGACGCGCGGCATGTACTTGTCGTCGATTACGAGGCCGTCGTTCGGTGTCAGGTGGAGCAACCAACCAGCGGTGACTTGGTGGCCGGCTTGAGCACGCGATGCGAGGCCGCCCATGCCGGGCTCTTTCTGTTTTACCGTGCGGCAGGCGGCGAGTAGCTCGTCATAGGTTTTGGGTACTGCGATGTTGTGCTTCGCGAGGATGTCCTTGCGATAGGCAAGAACTGAACATTCTGCGCCGTAGGGAAGGCCATAAAGTTTTGCGCCGGGGCCTGGGAGATAGCCACGCGGGCCGCCGACAAGGCCGAGGCCTTCATAGTAGCCCTTGATGATGTCGCCGCGATCGTAGTTCGGCATCGCCAGTTCCGGGTTCTGGAACATGGGCTCAAGTTCGGTCAGGAACTTACGCTGCACGTATTCAGTCTTCCACATGATGACGTAGACGCAGACGTCGTAATCGCCCTTGGGCTTGCCCATCTGCAGAACCTGCGCATCCTTGAGACGCAGGTAGGGCATTTCATCGAGTTCAACTTTGATACCGGTTTCCGCGGTAAAATCGGGCAGCAATTTTTTGGCGACAGCGTAATGGGGATGCGAGGGCCAGTTGACGACAATGGACTGACCTTTGAGCTTGCTCCAGCCGGTGCCTTGAGCGCGAGCGTAGTAGGGCAAAGGTAGGCTGAGGGCCGCGGCGGCGGCCGTGGTTTTGAGTACCTGGCGACGTGTGATTGTCATGGTCAGTCCTCCATTGGGGCCACTTTGGTTGAACCGCCGCGCCCGCTTCCTCCGAGACCTCAGTTTCGCTCAACAGCGATCTGAAGTTATGTTATCGATAACATCGATCGTAACACCACTGACTGGCATTTGTCACCCGCAATTGATTTTGCAGTGCAGAGCGGTCTGAAGACCTTGGGAAAAGCAGCCGATGAGCCGAATCAAAATGTCTGACGTGGCCAAGGCTGCCGGCGTTTCAGCCATGACCGTCTCGCGCGCATTAAAGCATGATGGTCGCATCGCGCCGACAACGCGGACTCGCATTCTCAAAATCGTGGCCGATCTTGGATATGTACCGGACCGAATTGCGGGCAGTTTTTCATCGCGACGCTCTGGTTTCGTCGGCGTGCTTGTGCCGTCGCTCAACAATCCACACTTTGCTGAGACCGCTGCCGGTCTGGACGAGGTGTTGACGCGTGGTGGGTTGCAACTGTTATTGGGCTATACCAATTACCGCGCGGAGGTTGCTGAGCGACTAATCGAGACCATGCTGGAACGACGGCCTGAGGCGATGATCATCACCTTCGATGATCATACAGCGCGGGCACGGCAACTGCTTTTGAACGCAGGCATTCCTGTCATCGAAATCTGGGAAACACCAACAAAGCCTATCGGTCATGTTGTTGGATTTTCAAATCGCAGCGCCGCGGCAGCCATGGTGCAGCATCTAATCGACAGTGGTCGTCGTCGGATCGGCTTTATCGGAGAGCGGGACGACAAGGGGACGCGGGGCGCCGAACGACGCCGGGGCTTTATCGATGCTTTGAAGGCCGCAGGACTTGATCCGTCGCGGCGTTTGGCAACGGTTGCGCCGCCAATCAATATGATGTTTGGACGCGATGCCATGACAGCGCTATTGGAAAAATGGCCGGACACGGATGCTGTCATGTGTGTGTCAGACCCTTGCGCCTATGGGGCGCTGACGGCGTGTCAGTTGATCGGTCGCCGTGTGCCTGAGGATGTTGCTGTTGCGGGCTTTGGGGATTTCGAGATATCGCGATGTTCATTGCCGTCAATATCGACGGTTGTGGTGAGCGGATTAGAGATTGGCACACGCGCGGGCGAACTCACGCTGCAATTGCTTGACGGCAGTTGCAGCGACCAGATGTTGATACTCGTGGATGCGTACACTGAGCCGCGGGAAAGTTCTAAAATTGCGGGCTGAACGGCTGCAATTGCATATGCGGCATTGCCTGTTGCATGTCGACCCAAATGGTAAGTCGCATCGTTGGGTTACACTCGGCACGGCAGACCTGCGGTTCCAACTATTTATCGTCGATCATCGCGAATGCTGCGCGGCGATCACCGGGTTTCAGTTTTAGGAGGGCTGCGCGCGCTGATTTGATATCGCGGTCGGTTCCACTGGCTGCTGCCAGTTGCAATGCTTTCGTTGTTGGATGGTCTGCTCCACAAATGAATGCCACGGCGTGAGCCAAGTCTTTCATTTTTTCGCGATCGATGGCCGTTTCGTCCATTCGAGTTCCTTATCCAATGTAGAGCTGCGCGTTCCGTCACGATTGGCCCCCTGCGTTGTATCAGCAGCGAGTAACGGCGGGCGGGAATTCGTGCACCGTTTGTGCGCGGCAATTGTCATCAATGCAAGGGTAAGCCTTCGATGGCGCTGATTGCGGTCATGACGCCACGAATTTCGGCGAGGCCGCGCAATCGGCCGACGGCGGGGTAGCCGGGATGGGTTTTGCGGCCGACATCGTCGAGGAGCTCGTGTCCGTGATCGGGGCGGAACGGAATTTGCCATCTGCTGTCGCCGGCGTCGCGGCGGCGCTTCTGTTCGACAAGTAACGTGCGTATCACGGCGACCATGTCGGTATCACCGGCGAGGTGTTCGGCTTCCATGAACGAGCCGTCTGTTGCCTTGCTCACGTTGCGGAGGTGGCCGAAATGAATATGGTGTGCGAAGCGTTTTGCGAGTGCGGGGACGTCGTTGTGTTGGCCCGCGCCGAGTGAACCCGTGCAGAATGTGATGCCATTGGCAATGGACGGCACGGCGTCGACGATGGCCGCGAGATCGTCGCCATTGGAAACGATGCGTGCGAGGCCAAACAACGGGCGGGGCGGGTCGTCAGGATGGATGCACATGCGCACGCCCACCTCTTCGGCGGTGGGGATCACCTCGCGCAGGAAGCGCGTGAGGTTGGCGAGTAGTCCTTCGTGACCGATGTCTTTGTAGGACTCCAACATGCGCGTGAAGGCGGGAATGTCGTAGCGGACATAGGCGCCAGGTAACCCCGCGTTGATGTTGGCCAGCAGCATTGCCTTATCGCTCTCTGAGGCTGAGGCGAACCAGGTCTTAGCGCGGTCAATCAGTGCGGGCGCGTGGTCGGCTTCTGCGCCTTTGCGGGCCAGCATGAAGCAGTCAAAAGCGCAATATTTCACTGCATCGAACTTGAGAGCGGTTCCGCCGCCCGGTAGGGGCCAAGCTAGATCCGTGCGAGTCCAATCGAGCACCGGCATAAAGTTGTAACAGACCGTTTTGACGTCTGCGGCAGCTAGATTGCGCAGGGATTGGCGGTAGGTATCAAACAGCGGTTTTAAGTCACCATCGCCGAGCTTTATGCGTTCGTGGATGGGGAGGCTCTCGACGACACTCCAGCGCAGACCGAGTGACGCATCGGCGGAGATCAACGCTTTGCGCGCGGCGATCTCGTCCGGCGTCCATTCGACACCGTAGGGTATGTGGTGCAAGGCCGTGACGATGCCTGACGCACCGGCTTGCCGGATATGTGGCAAGCGCACGAGGTCGTCTGGTCCGAACCATCGCCACGTCTGTTCCATATGTTGGTCCTTGGGTCGTGCTGTGTTGCGTATGTTTCGATTGCGGAAGAAGCTCGCGACGAGTTATCGCGCCACGCCCATCATGCGTGGCAGCCAGAGTGTGATCTCTGGAATGAATGTGATGGCAAACAATGCGGCGAAAAGCGGGACCAACCAGGGCAGAATGGCCATCGTCGTACGCTCGACTGACAGGTTCGCGACACGCGACAGTACGAACAGCACCATGCCGAGCGGCGGGTGAAGTAGGCCAATCATGAGGTTTAATGTCATGATGAGGCCGAAGTGGATGGGGTCGATACCGAGCTTCAGGACGATGGGCAGCAATATGGGCACGAGAATCGTGATCGCTGCGATGGTATCAAGGAAGCAGCCGACGAAGAGCATCAGCAGATTGACCAGAATCAGGAACACGTACTTGTTGTCCGTGATCGAGAAGATCAAGTTTGACATGGCGGTGGCGGCCTGACTGACGGTCAAGAGCCAGGCGAAGATCGACGCGGCTGTGACGATGAACAAAACCGATGCAGTGGTTTCTATCGTGTCAAAAGAGGCTTTGGCCAGCGCCTGCATGGTCATTGAGCGGTAACGCACGAGCCCCAGGAACAATGACCACATCACGGCGGCCACGGCGGCCTCGGTTGGTGTGAACCAGCCAAGTGTCATGCCGCCGATCAGAATGACCGGAGTCATGAGTGCCATGACGGCTGAAAACTTGAAAATGTAATCGAGCGCGAGGACGACGCCGAGGGCGAGGAAAATGGCACCGTTCTGCGACATGCCCATTTTTTCGAGCACAAAGACGGCGACGGGATAGCTGAGAACGACGGCGATTTCGACGCAGGCTGCTGCGATGCGGCGCCAATTGAACTCGGCGTCTGAGCCCCAGCCTTTGAGACGCGCGAAAACAGCCACCGTGACCATCATGAAGATGGTCATGAGCACGCCTGGGACGACGCCGCCGAGGAATAGTGAGCCGATGGAGACGTTGGCCATCATTCCGTAAATCACAAACGGGAGTGAGGGCGGGATGATCGGACCTAGTGTTGCAGATGCGGCTGTGACGCCGACGGCGACCTCGATGGGGTAGCCGTGATCTTTCATGGCTTTAATTTCAATGGTGCCAATTCCGGCAGCGTCGGCAATCGCGGTGCCGGACATGCCGGAGAAAATGACGGAGCCAATGATGTTGACCTGCGCGAGGCCGCCGCGCATCCAACCGACAAGGTCGACGGCGAAGGCGTAGATGCGGCCGGTCACGCCGGCAATGTTCATCAAATTGCCGGCCATGATAAAAAATGGCACGGCAAGGAGAGGAAAGCTTTCGACGCCTGCGATCATGCGCTGTGCGACAATCACGTCCGGTGCGCCGCCGTGGACGAGGAGATAAGCGAGGGACGCGAGCACCATCGACATGGCAACGGGCACGCCGACGATCATAAGAAAAATGAAGCCGCCAAGGAGGATGGTCATGATTGGGCTTCCTCGGTGCCATCGAACGCGCCGGGGCGTTCAAGAATTGAATATCCACGGCGCCAGTTGGCAAACGCAACCTGGATGCTGCGGA
>JABFRJ010000009.1 GCA_013141255.1 Hyphomicrobiaceae bacterium | reverse complement strand
ACTGCGGTCGGTGCCAAGACCTGTATCACGCGCTCGCGTATCAGCGCCTCCCGCGTCGCATTTGAAATTTTCTTGTTTGTCAGATCGGTGACATAAAAAACATCGACCGCTTTCTCGCCGAATGTCGTGATGTGCGCCGACGTAATATCCAAATTTAAGTCCGACAGCGTGCTCGTGAGATCATAGAGCAAACCCGGGCGATCCAGTCCCGATGCTTCGATCACAGTGAACTGATCCGACAAGGCATTATCGAGAATAACTTCAGCCGGAACCTTGAATGACTGCAAGGCGACCTGCGACGAATTGGCTCTTTCGAGTAACCGTTGCGGCCAAGATTCTCCGCTCAATAATTTTTCGATTGTGTCCGCGATGCGTTTGCCGCGCCGGAGCTCGTCGTCATCTCGGTCGAATGCTCGCTGTAGGAGGAACGTATCAATCGCCACGCCATCGCGCGTCGTCGAAATATGCGCGCCCACAATATTCGCGCCCGCCGCAGCACAGGCTCCAGCGAACAGAGCAAGCAGCCTTGGATGGTTGGCCGCCAACACCGTGAATTCAGTTACCGCAGTAAATGCATCAGGTTTGATGTCGGTCGCGAGCTTGGTACCATTGCGTTCGGCTGCAGCCAAAAGCGCAGCATGCTCGATCTGCTTTTGCGTGTCGGTTTTAAGCCAGTAGTCAGGGTAGGCCCGCGCAATGAACCTATCGCAATCAATGTCAGGATGAAGCGACTGCATCTGCACACGCAAGTCATCCTGCGCTTTCTGAATACGCTCGGCGTGCCGGGCTTTGCTATAGCCACCCGAAACGAGTGGTTCGGTTTCGTAATACAGCGTCCGCAATAATTGGCCTTTCCAACCATTCCACGTGCCAGGGCCAACTGCCCGAATGTCGGCGACCGTCAGCAACAAAAGGAGTTTCAATCGCTCCGGTGTTTGCACGATGTCGGCAAATGCGCGGATGGTTTTAGCATCGTTGAGATCGCGGCTCTGTGCCGTGTTGCTCATGGTAAGATGCTCTTCTATGAGCCAGGCAACCGTATCCGTTTCACTTTCATCCAATCCAAATCGCGGACAAAGTCGGCGTGCGACTCCTGCCCCCAAAATAGAGTGATCGCCATCCTGCCCCTTTGCAATATCATGCAGAAATGCAGCAACAAACAGGACACGACGGCTCTGCAGCGTTTTTACCAGAACAGTAGACAATGGTAGTGACGTCGAATCTGTTCCCCGCTCGATCGCTGTGACCTCACCAACAGTGCGCAGCAAATGCTCATCCACAGTATAGTGGTGATACATATTGTATTGCATCATCGAAACGACTTTGCCGAACTCTGGAATGAAGCGACCAAGAACCCCCGCTTCATTCATCCGACGAAGCATGCTTTCAGGCGCACTCGAAGACAGCAAGAGTTCGATGAAAATACGGTTAGCCTCAGGATCATTGCGAACGCGATCATCTATCCGTTTGATTGAAGCGCGCATCAATCGGAGCGGCTCCGGATGCATAAAAGATTGAGTTTCTTCGAGCGCTCGGAAATATCGAATGAGATTGATCGGGTCGCGCTGAAAGACTTCAGCGTTGGCGACATTGAGGCGACCATTGTCGACCCGGAAATCCGTCCGCGTCCGCACCCGTCGGCGCACGCGCCAACTCGTAGGATTAAAGAAATTTGATATGCTGGGGCCCGCCAAAAGTTGCTCAACTTCAAGCGCTGAACATAAGATTGTCGTCAGATCGCCAACATCCTTGGCGACCAGGAAATAGTGGCGCATGAAGCGCTCAACTGCTCGCATGCCACGCCGATCTTTGTACCCGAGACGTTCCGCTAGCAACGGCTGCAGGTCGAATGACAGTCGTTCCTCCGGACGTTTCGTCAGGAAATGGAGGTGACAGCGCACTGTCCACAGAAAGTCTTCAGAGGATCGAAATGTCGCCTCCTCAGCCTCACTGAAGAGCTTGCTTTTTGTGCCTTTCGTTCCGAGCGTCTCCCCGTGAAGATACTTCGCCAACCAATGCAGCGTGTGGAGATCACGCAATCCGCCCTTGCCATCTTTGATATTCGGTTCGACCTTATAGCGGCTCTCGCCCGCCCGTTTATGTCGCGCGTCGCGCTCGTGCAGTTTGGCGTCAATAAATGCAGTTTCGCTCCCGTGTACGACCGAATTTTGAAAACGCGCAGTTAACTCATCGAACAGTTGTTGATCACCAAATATAAGTCGTGAATCGAGGAGCGCGGTCCTGATCGTCATATCCGCTTGCGCCATCTTCACGCATTGTTCAACCGTTCGCGTCGCGTGACCAACCTTGAATCGTAAGTCCCAAAGCAAATAGAGCATATACTCAACAACCGTCTCGCCCCAAGATGTCTGTTTCGACGGTAAAAGAAATAGCAAATCGATGTCAGAGCCTTGCGCCAAAAGTCCACGCCCGTACCCGCCAGTAGCCACAACGCTGATGCGGTCCGGTGTCGTCGGGTTGATTGGTCGATAAACGTGCGCAACGGTAAAATCAAAAACCAACTGAATAAGATCGTCCTGGAAGTCGGACAGAAATTGCGCGCACACTCGACCGCTCCCAGTCTCAAGCAGTCGAGCCTCGGCGTCAGCACGCGCGGTGTCGATCATCGCAGTCAAATGCCGTACCACGTCGCCGCGTGCACCCGACGCGTCCTCACCAGCCTTCCGAAACAGTCTGGTCAGTTCAATGCGTGCCGCTGCAAGCTCAAAAGGCCGCGCCACGGGCTCACCGAGAGCTTCAGTATGGCGGGATCTACGCAGGCGTCTTGAATGGGCGAGGGTCACGCGTGATCCAATGCAGAGAGTTGTTTCAACCGATAAAGAGCATCGAGCGCTTCTTTCGGACTGAGATCATCAGGATTGATGGCAGCGACGGCCTCCACCAATGGTGAGAGTTGAAGAACCACCGCAGGCTCCTGTGGCTCGATTGGTACGTGACCACCTGGACGGGTGGCCGCAAATAAAGGTAGGTCCTCGATCAATGCAGACCCGCTCTTGCCTTTACGGTCACCCGCTTCGAGCGTTTTTAGGACTTGCCCTGCGCGTTTGATGACCGGGGCAGGTAACCCTGCAAGCTTGGCCACTTGAATGCCATATGAGCGATCCGCGGCCCCCGCTCTCACTTTATGCAAAAACACAATGGTATCGCGCCATTCGCGCACTTCAATCGTAACATTCGAGAT
Organism: Hyphomicrobiaceae bacterium; assembly: GCA_013141255.1. GTDB lineage: Bacteria > Pseudomonadota > Alphaproteobacteria > Rhizobiales > Hyphomicrobiaceae > JABFRJ01. Next base: position 486 of record JABFRJ010000009.1, on the reverse strand, counting down.
GTCGCTCAATCGTGAGGCGAGCGCCGTCAGCTCGTGATAGTGCGTCGCAAAGAGTGTTCGGCATTTAATCTGCGAATGCAGATGCTCCACCGTCGCCCAAGCAATAGATAAGCCGTCGAATGTTGCTGTGCCACGTCCGATCTCGTCCAAGATAACGAGGCTTTGCGCGCTTGCTTGATTGAGGATCGCCGCTGTCTCAACCATCTCGACCATGAATGTAGAGCGCCCGCGTGCCAGATCATCTGAAGCACCAACGCGACTAAATAGTCGATCCACCAAACCCAATCGTACCGACGCCGCTGGCACAAACGAACCCATCTGCGCCAGCACAACAATGAGCGCATTCTGCCGCAGAAACGTAGACTTACCCGCCATGTTAGGCCCGGTGACGAGCCAAAGGCGACCCGTCGCTTGATCGTCGAAACCCGGTCCATATTGCGCCGTGCCACCCGCTTGCGGATCAACAGGTTCGCGCCCAAGTACACA
>JABFRJ010000119.1 GCA_013141255.1 Hyphomicrobiaceae bacterium | reverse complement strand
TCGTTAGCGCTGCCAAGAAATAGACACGGATCAGACCAGGTTTGCAGTGGCGTTTTTAGAATGACCGAAAACGCGCTTGGACCATATGCGTGGTTTATTGCGTGTCATGTCGAATTAGAGCGAAACGCCAGGCTGGCGGAGCGGGTGGGATTCGAACCCCCATATTTTTGGCGCGCCTTCGCGCGCGGAAGACCGTGGGTTCGCATTCCCACCAAAATGGTGGATGAAAGGCTGTTCTGGCGGAGAGGGTGGAAGGCATATGGTCTGTATTTGCAGGCGTTTTGGACGTCGCCGTATGAGAGTCCCCCCGAAAGTTCCCCCATTCACTTGCGCTCGTCGATATCTGTCCGTCGATGCTTGTTGCACCTCGTGCCCTGTGGATAAGTGAGACGTTTATCGACGGGTTTCGATCCAATTCTTCACCTCGGAAGAACGCCAAGCGACACGTCCGGGGCCCAAATGTCGCTGTCGTGGGAACAGTCCAAGCTCAATATACTTGTAGACGGACGCGCGTGACAGACCGGTTTTGTGGCAAATGATTTTGATACTCCACAACTCATTGTCGATCGGTTGGGGCGGCGGAATCTCTCGTCGCGCAAGGTCATTAATTTCGCTCTTTGCATCAGTCTGATCTTGCAACTTCGAGGTTGAATTTTGCCGCCGGTTCTGCATCGTTTTGGCTCCAAGCGCGTTGTTTCACATCAGTTTTCACGGGTGCGTTGACTGCTGCCGTTGTCACGATCGTCAGTACATTACGATCCGTCCATAGGCGATGTTGTGATTGACTCTAAGTTGCGACTGAAACGGACTTGTCCCTAGCGTTGGGCTCTATCGAGCTCGTTGTGCAGTAAAGCCGGTGGTAGCCTCATTTGATCATACGTGATAACCACTTTTAACTCTGTGGCAGGAGCGGGATCATGTTTGTGATGTGTGAGGGATTGCGTCATTGCAGGCGTTTGTAGCGCTACCACTTGGTTGGCTTTGCTATCGTAGCCAGCCGTTATTTGCGGTAAGTATCCTATACCTTCTGCATGCGCTTCACTGCGGACCAGCACAAGACTGGGCACCGTCAATGTCGTCAATGTTAGACAAACGGCCAGCGACGCGAACGCGGCCGTGCGCCAGTTCGTGACCTGTTGTCGCGCCGCTCGAACCTCGAACAACCACGCGAGATGCGCGTGTCGATAGGGGCAGGTCGTGGCCATGGGCTGGTAGGCGTTTAAAACATTGGGGAGGCGGCGTCTGATCCGCGGCCAGCGAGCGCCGATGCTCGATACCACAAACCACATGATTGCGATGGTCTGTGCGGCCAGCACCACGCCGAAGGCGGTTTGGTAGGCGACGTCAGGCGGTCGGCCGTTGATCGTTGGCCACGCTTGGATCACAAATCCCACAAGCGTTTGTACCGTGAAGGCGGTTCCGAGATGCAGCATGTTGAGAGCGGCATTGGCTCGGCCGGAGGCTTCTTTCGGAAAATATCCGGGTAGGATGGCGTAACTGAGCACGGTCGCGGCGCCCGCCATGGCAATCAATCCCCAGGCGATGTAGGCCGGTATGGGCCAGCGCAAAATCACCGCCAACTGCGCGAGCATGAAGAGGGCCGCAGTCATGCCGAAGAGGCGTTCTGTTGCTACGCCGCGCCGCCGCAAACCATCAGCCAGAGCGCCGAGCACCATGGCGCTGAGGCAGAGGGCCATGGCCATCACGAACAGGTGTCGCACCACGGTGGCTTGATCGAAGCCGTCGACATCTCTCAGCCATGGCGCCGCCCACAAGCCTTGCAAGGCCCAGGATGTGCCGATGCAGGTGGCTGACATGGGCGCGATGCGCCAGAATTTCGCATTCGCATAAATGGCACGCAGTGTGATGGCGGATGTTGATGATTGATGTGTCGCGGCTTTGGGGCGTTCTGGAACAACGCTGGCGATGATGATCGCGATCACCATGGTCAAAGCGGCAAGGACGAGAAAGACGCGACGCCATCCCCATGCATCAACGAGCGCTTCAGCGGGTGCAGTGGCAACGACGGCACCGAGGGCCCCGGCAAAGACGATGACACCATTGGCGAAGCCCAGTCGCTCGGGCGGAAACCAAAGAACGGCGGCCTTAACGCCTGCCATGAGGGCTGTGGCCACGCCGAACCCGATGAGTAAACGTCCGAGACCGAGGCCGAGTAGGTCGTCGGACACGGCGAAAAGGCAGGCGCCGACAGCACTGACGGGGAACAGGCAGGCTTGCACGCGTCGTGGTCCATAGCGGTCGAGCAGCGTGCCCACGGGAATCTGCACGATGACCATGGCCATGAAATACATCGACGTGAGCACGCCGAGATCCGCAGGTTTCAGTCCCATGTCGGTGGCCAATGGACCGGCGATCACGGCATTGATGCTGCGATAGATGTACGACAGAAAATACCCGGCCGCGAAGGGCAGGAGCACCACCACGATGCGGTGACGCGATGATAGATTTTTTGGCACGGACGCGTGCGCTGGCGCCACCGTGTGCTGAGGCGCGGCTGTTGCTCCCCATGCGGATGGCCTCGGGGCGGCGTCAAGCCTACGACGCAATGACGATGTCATGGTGCAGTCGGGGTTGGCGTTGCGTCATCACGTTTCTGGCGGCTCCAGATCAGGCGCACGAGACCGTCGTCCGTTGCCTCGAGCAACACGCCCCACACCGGTTGTGGCCACGTCGGGTCGTCGAGACGCACGCGCAGGTAACTCTGATCCGTCCCGTGTTTGGTGCGGCGCCAAGCTGCCCCGATTTCGGCCGCCCCAAACGTGATCTTGAAATCAGGACTGCTGTCGGTTTCCTTGCGCGCTATGGCGGTGATTTTGACGCGACCATTCAGCATCAGTGTGCGGATGCTGCCGGCATAGCCGTCGTTGACGGCAGAGAAGGTTCCAATAATGGGCATGATGTGGTCCTTTCTGGTGTGTCACTTCGTTGAGGGGGTGCGGTAGGGGCGCAGCACCATGTCCTTGTGGACAATGATGCGCAGCGGCCAGCCCGGTCGAACGGTGAGGGTCGGTTGAACGTTGAGGTTCTTTTCGACCAGCCGTTGGCCGGCACGATTGGTGGCTTGTCCCGTAGACTCGCGCAGGGCTTTTAAGATGTCACTGTCGGCGGCGGCGAAGGCGAGGTTGTTGCCGATGCCGAGGACGGTGGCCAGTGCGATGCCCTTGAGGAGTTTCCAAGTGTGCAGATCGACAGCGTCGGCGAGGCCGGCATAGCCGCCGGTATCGGTGGCGGGGAGGTTGTCGATGACCACCGACGATCCGTCGGGCAAGATGATGCGCTGCCAGACGACAAGGGCGCGCTCCTGACCAAAGGCGATGACGTTGTCGTATTTGCCGATGAGACGGGCGCCCTGTGGTAGCAACAGAAATCGGCCGGAAACGCTGTCAAAGACGTTTTCGGTGACATGAGCGATGACAAGGCCGGGCAGGTCAGAGTTAAGTCCTGACACCAGACTTGCCGAAATAATCGTGCCGGCCATGAGTTGATAGGGTGAGGCTGGTGTTTGCAGCCGGTGGGGATTGTAGATCTCTTTTTCGGGAGTGGATTTTAGAAAACCAAGTTTGCGGGTTTGATCCGTCGTATCTGTCGCGGACAGGTCTGGCTCGATGCCCGTAAATCCGCGTGAGCGCTCCGTGGTTCGAAGCGCTGTGAGTGCAGCGCTGTCACCGCT
>JABFRJ010000276.1 GCA_013141255.1 Hyphomicrobiaceae bacterium | reverse complement strand
CCTTATGACGATGTCGACCGGCTTAATACACCGAACCGAACCGCCAATGAGAATTCATCTGCCTAATAGGCAGAACCGTCCAGCAGACCTGGCGGCCACAACTGGAGGATAGCAATGCTTTCAAGTTCCAAGGCCCGCTTGTCGGCCCCATTGACGAACAAGTCGCGCCGCTCGGCTTCGTCTTTCGCAGCCCTTGCCGCTGCGGCAGGCCTCGTCGGGCTAGGCCTGATGACCGACGCGCCCTCGGCCCACGCCCAGGGCATGACGCCGGTCCAATTCGCGCCAAACGCCAACCGCGCGCCGGCTGCCGGGTTTGCCGACCTCGTTGATCGCGTCAAAGGCACTGTTGTCAGCGTGCACGTCACAGGCGGCGGAAATCGCGTAGCCCAGGCTCAAGGGCCTGCCGCACCTAAGAATGCGCCAACGCCGCGTCGCGGAGGTGCCCCTGATCAACCCTTCGGTGGCATTCCCGGACTGCCGGATGACCATCCATTGAACGAATTCTTCAAGAATCTACCTCGTGGCGGACAAGGTGGCCCAGGCGGCGGAGCTGCGCCGATGCCGTCGCTGGCCCAGGGCTCCGGCTTCGTTATCTCCGAAGACGGCTACGTCGTTACAAACAACCACGTTATTGACGGCGCTAACAAGATCCAACTCTCCTTCGATGATCAGTCCGGCAAAGTCGATGCCGAACTCGTCGGCACCGACCCACGCACCGACATCGCCTTGCTCAAAATCAAAAATCCCGCGCGCAAGTACCAATTCGTGAAATTTGCGCCAAAAGATCCTCGCGTCGGGGATTGGGTCCTCGCAGTCGGCAACCCGTTTGGCTTCGGTGGCACCGTTACCTCAGGTATTGTGTCCGCACTGGCGCGCGACGTGGGGTCTGGTCCCTATGACTTCCTGCAGATCGACGCGGCTGTAAATCGTGGCAACTCTGGTGGACCAACCTTCAATCTTGATGGCGACGTCATCGGCGTTAACACCGCGATTTACAGTCCGTCAGGTGGCAACGTCGGCATTGCCTTCGCAGTCCCCGCAAAAACGGTCTCTGAAGTCGTTACCCAGCTCCGCACCAAAGGCTCGGTCAGTCGCGGTTGGCTTGGCGTTAAAATCCAGACCATCGACGAGGATGTCGCCGCAAGCCTCGGCCTCGGTGAAGCAAAGGGCGCGCTCATCAATGAAGTCACAGCTAACGGCCCCGCCGCTGCAGCGGGCTTGAAGAATGGCGACACCATTCTATCGGTCAACGGCGACAAGATTTCTGATAGCCGCGATCTTGCCCGACGTGTAGCGGCATTGGCTCCGAATGCCACCGCCGACGTGCGGGTCATACGCGCCGGTAAGGAGCAGAATATTCCCGTCAAACTCGGCGATTTCAAAGACGCCAATGGCCCGCAGCCAGCAACACCCGCAAAGGCTGATCCAGCGAAACCTGCACCAGCCACAGACGTCAGTGCCCTTGGCATAAAGCTAAGCTCCGTCACAGGTGCGAAAGCACCGAAGGAAGGAGTCCTCGTCTCCGAAGTCGACACTGCGTCTGATGCCGCAACCAAAGGTCTCCGCGCCGGTGACATCATCCTCGAAGTCGGCGGCCAAGCCGTCAACTCCACCGACGACGTTGCAAAAAGCGTTGCCGACGTCAGCAAGCTCGGACGCAAAGCCGTCCTCTTGCGCGTCAAAACTGGTGATCAAAGCCGTTTCGTGGCCGTTCAGTTGAAAAAGGCGGGCTAATATTTCTGGCATGCACGGCTTTTAGCCCGTGCGTCATGTGACGCGTCTCCAGGTGGTCCAGCAACGCGCTGGGCCACTTCGTCGCTTAAAACGCCATCATATTTTTGGCAAACCTGCTCGGAAAGGATACATCGAAATGCGGGTTCTAGTCGTGGAAGACGACCGCGAGACGGCCCAATTCCTCCAGAAAGCCCTCAAAGAAAGTGGACACGCCGCCGACATCGCCAACGATGGCGAGATCGGCCTCGCTATGGCGCGCGATAGTTCCTATGACATTTTAATCGTCGATCGCATGCTGCCCAAACGAGACGGGCTGTCGATGATCTCCACCTTGCGGGCTGAAGGTGCACGCACGCCCGTTTTGATCCTCTCAGCCCTCGGCGCCGTGGACGATCGTGTTAAAGGATTACGCGCGGGTGGCGATGACTACCTAACCAAACCTTACGCATTTTCCGAATTGCTCGCCCGCGTTGAAGCCCTGTCTCGTCGCGGTGTCCTTGGCGAGCGAACGACCCGCTATGCGGTGGGTGATCTCGTTCTGGATCGCCTCTCGCACAAAGTCATGCGCGGCACCGAGGTCATCCTCCTTCAGCCCCGCGAATTCCGGTTGCTTGAATATTTGATGCAACACGCCGGGCAAGTCGTGACCCGCACCATGCTTCTTGAGCATGTCTGGGACTACCATTTCGATCCACAAACCAATGTCATTGACGTCCACGTGTCGCGCCTTCGCTCGAAGATCGACAAAGGTTTCGCCATGCCACTGCTCCATACAGTTCGTGGCGCCGGCTACGTCGTACGGGAAGGCGAGGGTTGACCTCATGCGTCAAGCCTTCGAGCGCATGTTTTCAGCCACGCCCTTGCGCCTCGCCCTCGGCGTCGTCGCCATCTTAGTTCTTGGGCTCGTAGGCCTCGCGTTCTATATCGGCCATGAAGCCAATCGCCTGATGTCAGAGCGGGCATTCACGCTCTTGCAGTCTGAACTAACGGCCTTGCGTCGCAGCCGTGATGCTGGCGGCATCGAACGTCTTGGTCGTGAGATTGATGCGCGTCGAACAATATCAGGTTTTCTATACCGTCTGGCGCGCAACGACGGGCATTGGCTTGCAGGAAATCTTGCAGACAGTGTCGCCGTCCCTTCAGGCTCGGGCGGCACATTTGATTACATCCCGCTCGCCCAGCAGAGCCCACCGACACGTCTCGCGATCGGCATTACAGTGGTCGCCGACGCGAACCACACCCTCGCCGTGGGCATTGACATTGAGGACCAACGTGACCTTGCTGACAAGTTGCGCCGAGCGACTATGATCGGTATCGGCGGCCTAACGCTGCTTGGTCTCGGATTCGGTTGGCTCGTTAGCCGAACGCTCAATCAACGGCTTGCAACAATCAACACCACAGCTACAGCCATTATGGTCGGCGAGCTCTCGCGACGGATCGACCGCGACGGATCGAACGATGAAATTGACACCATCTCCGCCAACTTGAATCTCATGCTCAACCGTATTGAGGAGTTGATGGGCGCGTTGCGTGAAGTATCGGATAATATTGCCCACGATCTCAAGACACCCCTCACACGTCTCCGCAATCGCGCCGAAGCAGCACTCCGCGATCCGTCTGGAGTGTCGGCTTTCCGTGATGGTCTAGAACGTACCATCGAGGAGGCTGACGGGCTCATCCAGACCTTCAACGCGCTTCTCCTAATCGCCCGCCTCGAAGCAGGCGCCGTAGACGACACAAAACGCGATACCGACGTGACATCACTCGTCAACGATGTCGCCGAACTCTATCAGCCCGTCGCCGAAGAAGCGGGGTTGAAGCTAAACTGCTCTCCAGTTCGAGCAATTCACGCGTCGGTAAACCGTCAGCTCATCGGCCAAGCCGTCGCCAATCTCATCGACAATGCAATAAAATATTCGAAGATTGAAGGTGTCTCCAACTCTTCGAGCACTATTGAAGTCGGCGTTACGACCTCCCCTAATGGTGATCCAATTATCGCTATTGGTGATCACGGTCCCGGCATACCTGCGAAGGAACGCGCGCGCGTATTGAAACGCTTCGTTCGGTTGGAACAAAGTCGATCAGCGCCAGGAACTGGCCTCGGTTTGAGCCTTGTCGCCGCTGTTGCACGCTTGCATGATGGCACAATCCGGCTCGAAGATAACGCGCCCGGACTCCGCGTCGAGTTGCTCTTGCGCGGCCCCCGTAAGAACATCGCACCAAACCCCAGCTAGAGACCATTCATGCCACAGCCCGTCGCGCCATTCATGGATCGCATTCGAGACGCTCCCGTCCCGCATGACCTCGAACGCGCACATCGCGACATCACCGACCTCCTCGAAATTGCTAACGCAGAACCTAACCTCACAACGCTGATCAGCATTATGGCCAAGCCGGGCGTGAAGCGCCTGCTTTCAGCCATCTTCGGCGCCTCCCCCTATCTCACCCGACTGATGCTGCGCCGCCCCGAAATGCTGTTGCGCTGCCTGAGCGATGCCCCAGAATCCAGATTCGCGTCTGCAACAGCATCTCTCAACACCGCAGTCGCGACTGCAACCAACCGCGACGACGTCATGCGGGCTCTGCGGTTCTATAAAGCTGAAATGGCGCTACTCACAGCCCTATGCGATCTCTCGGGCGCTTGGCCAGTCATGACTGTTACGCGCGTGCTTTCCGAAACGGCCGACAACGCTGTCCGCGCGGCGTTGCGTTACCTCTTCGCCGAAGCCCAGCGCAAGGGCGATTGGCTCGACCCCAATGAAAATCCAGAGGATCGTTCAGGCTTTATAATCTTGGCCATGGGGAAGCATGGGGCGTTCGAGCTAAATTACTCAAGCGACATCGACCTCATTGTATTTTACGAGCCGAGCCGAGCCCAATTGAACCCCCGCCATGAAGTCCAGCAGTTCTTCGTCCGCCTCACGCGCGATTTGGTTAAGTTCATGCAGGAGCAAACTGCCGATGGTTACGTGTTCCGCACAGACTTGCGGCTAAGGCCCGATCCTGGTGCCACTCCAGTCGCCCTGTCTGTCGAAGCGGCCTTAATATACTACGAAACGGTCGGACAAAACTGGGAACGAGCCGCTATGATCAAAGCCCGCGCGATCGCGGGCGATATCGAGGCGGGACAGCAATGCCTGCGCGATCTTGCCCCCTTCATCTGGCGCAAGTATCTAGACTTCGCAGCTATTGCCGACATCCATGCCATGAAACGACAAATCCATGCCGTAAAGGGTTTTGGGCACATTGCCGTCGCCGGCCATGACATCAAAGTTGGTCGCGGTGGTATTCGCGAGATTGAATTTTTCGCGCAAACGCAGCAGTTGATCGCAGGCGGCCGCCAAACCAATCTTCGCATTTCTGGCACGTTGCCAGCTCTCAACGCGCTTGTCGAACGCGGATGGCTAAAAGCTGATGTAAAGGACGAGTTGATCGAAGCTTATATTTTTCTCAGGCGTATCGAACATCGCCTGCAAATGCTAGCAGACGAGCAAACCCAAACATTACCCACCGATCAAGAAACGCTCGACATCCTGGCCCACTTCTCAGGTTTTGGCGATTTTGAGCAATTCTCAACCGCATTGACGCAGCGGTTGCAGCGCGTTCAACGCCATTACGCGCGGCTCTTTGAGGATAGCCCTGCTTTGACAGCCTCCGACACAAATATGGTCTTCGCGGGCGAAGCCGACGACCCCGCAACAGTCAAAGCCTTGACTGCTATGGGCTACAAGGATCCGCACCGTGTGATCGAAGGTGTGCGCGGCTGGCACCATGGCCGCGTTCGTGCTATTCGCTCGCCGCGCGCGCGAGAATTGCTGACCGAGGTCCAGCCCAGACTCATCGAAGCTCTTGCCAAGACCGTCTCGCCTGATGAGGCCTTCGCGGGCTTTGATCGTTTCATCGCCGAATTACCGTCCGGCGTGCAATTATTCTCGGTCCTACGCCAACAACCCGCAATGATCGATCTCGTATCTAGCATCATGGGCACCGCGCCACGCCTTGCTCGCGTCCTCAGCAAGCACGCTCGCGTCCTCGACGCTGTTCTAGACCCAGGCTTCTTCGGGTCCATCGCGGAAGCTGACGCGCTCCGCACCATTGTCCGCACCGAGATGTCGTCTGCTGCGGATCTTGAGGCGGCACTCGATCGCGCCCGCGTCGTTGGTAACGAGCAAAGCTTCCTCATTGGTGTGCGCGTTCTTACCGGAACCATCAGCGCCGCCGACGCTGGCACTGCCTATGCGACCCTTGCCGATGAACTACTCGCAGCCCTTGCCGAACGCGTTGGCGACGATATGACCCGCGCTCACGGCTCAGTACTCGGAGGCGCAACCTCTGTCATCGCCATGGGGAAGCTCGGCGGTCGCGAAATGACAGCCACGTCAGATCTCGATCTCATCGTGGTATACGACTTTGACCCTACCGCTCAGACCTCCACTGGACCACGTCCATTGCCGCCAACCCAATACTACGGCCGCTATACACAGCGCCTAATCAATACCTTTACCGCACCAACCGCCCAAGGCGCACTCTACGAGGTGGACATGCGGCTACGACCGTCTGGACAAAAAGGCCCAGTAGCAACCCAGTTCGCTAGTTTTGTCGACTATCAATCGCGGGAAGCCTGGACTTGGGAACACCTCGCGCTAACGCGTGCCCGCGTAGTATCCAGCTCGCCAAATTTTGCAGCACGTATAAACACCGCCATCAAGGACGTGCTCACGCGACCGCGCGACCGCGTTAAGATCGCGACCGATGTCCGCGACATGCGACAGCGCATTGCCGATGCCAAGGGCACCGATGACATTTGGAATTTGAAGCAGGTCCGCGGCGGCTTGGTCGATCTTGAATTTATTGCCCAGTATCTGCAACTTATAAACGCAGCCGAGCACCCGGAGGTTCTCGATCAAAACACCCGCGAAGCCTTTATCAAGTTGCGGAACGCCGGTCTATTGGCGCCAGACGCTGCCGCGCGGCTTATCACCGCAACCCGCCTCTTGCATGATCTCACGCAGATCTTACGCTTGAGCTTCGACGGAACCTTCGAGCCCACCAAAGCGCCGGACGGACTGCGGCGGCTACTAGCCCAAGTAGGTTCCGCCCCAACCTTTGAAATCCTGGTCGCAGAGTTAACCGACGTTCAAAAAGATGTCGCTGCACTTTTCGAAACCTTGGTTGCTTGAGGCGACGGATCGCGAACACCTGTCCGTTCCTACTCTTGAGAGGCAGAGACCCGGCTTTGACGTCGGATCGCCGTTCCAAAGGAGACAGAACATGAGCAAGAAAAAAATCCTAATTGCTGCGGGTTTACTGGTTGCCGCTGGCGCCATCGCAACGGTTGCCGCCCAAGGTCATCGCCGCGGTGCGCACGATGGGTTGGGGCGCGATATGATGGGCGACGACGCTACAACCGGCATGATGCACGGTGGTCGCGGCGGCATGTTCAGCCGCTCATTAACCTCAGACGAAAGCGACGCGAAAGCCCGCGAGCAATTCGCCCGTCTTGATAAAAACGGCGATGGTTTCATCGACGCGTCCGAAATCGAAGCCGGAATGCAGAGCCGCATGGGCGCCGCCCGCGCGAAGTTCGCAGGACGCGGTGAACCCGGTCAACGCATGTTGCAACAGTTCGATACCAATCGCGACGGCAAAGTGACCAAAGACGAGTTTCAAGCCCAACTCAAAAAGCGCTTCGCCGAGTTAGACCTCAATAACGACGGCAAAATCGACGATGCCGACCGTCCGCCGATGCTGCGCGGTCAAGGCGGAGCAACAAGCTCGCACTTAGGACGTGGCGGTGGCATGGGCATGAACGGCATTGCCGACAAAGACGGCATCATCACGCTTGACGCATTCATAGCTCATGGCACGAAGCGCTTCGACACATTCGACCGCAACAAAGATAGCTCGGTCGACAAAGTCGACTTCGAATCACTGAAGAAAGAGTCAGCCGACTATCGCGTCAAACGCTTCATCCATTCCTACGGTGCCGACAAAGACGGCAAAGTCAGCAAAGAACAGTTCTACGCCAAAGCCAAAGAGCGGTTCGCCCAATTGGATGCCAATGCCGATGGCAAAGTAACCCGCGACGAAATGCCGATGATGGGTCGGGGGCGTGGCGGTGAAAACCACGGTGGCATGCGCGAGCGGATGCGCGGTTGGTTCGGTCGAGGTGAAGGCGGACAACCAGGTCCTGGTGGTCCGGGCATGGGCCAGGGCATGGGCCCAGGTGGGCAGCCCAAAAACTGACGTGCTAAAAACTCACGTGCAAGACAACTGACTTAAAGTATGGTGCGGTGTAAGGGCAGATCGCCCAACGCCGCACCAAGCGGTAGGAACAACTAAGGTGCCCGCACGTCGGATGGCCAAACCGCCTGCATCAAGTTTGCCGACCTCGAGCGGCGACGCCGATCTGGAGCGTAGCCTCCTGCATGGCGTTGCTGCAGGCGATCAACAGGCCTTTCGCACCTTAGCAGCCAAACATCTAAGTCTCGTTGTAGCGATCGCGAGGCGCATGCTGCGTGATCCACAGGAGGCAGAAGACATTGCACAAGATGCCATGCTGCGACTTTGGCGCAATGCAGCGACCCTGGAGCTTGGCCCCTACGGCCTCAAACCATGGTTGCGTCGCGTAACCACAAACCTCGTGATTGATCGTATCCGCTCACGCGGTCAAACAGATGTGATGGCGGAAGTCCCAGAACAGCCCGTCATCGCCGATCAAGCCCGTGGCCTTGAAAATCGTGACCTGACCGCGCGGGTCAGACGGGCGCTAGCGACCCTCCCTGAGCGACAGCGCCTCGCTCTCACGCTATTTCATTTCGAGGGCATGAGCCAGATTGATGTCGGTCGTGCGCTCGGTATATCAGATGAGGCCGTCGAATCTCTTCTCGCCCGTGCCCGCCGCACGTTAAAAGCCGATCTCAAGTCTGATTGGCAGCAATTACTTCCAGACCACAGTGACGGATGAGCCTACGAGTACCGTTTAAACTATCGCAATGCCTGAATTACTGAACTTAAGGCCGCCAATTTAGACGAGTTAAATCCATGACGACGCCACATAACACGATGATGGATCTGGCAGCCTTCGAGGCGCTGCTCGACGGCTATGGGTCAGACCGAGCACGGTGGCCCGGATTAAAACGCGCTGCAGCTGACAACCTCGTGGCGACGGATCGAAACGCACAGCGTCTGCTTGCAGAAGCGAAGGCCTTGGATCAACTGTTGGCGACAGTTGCAACTAATGAACCCGTCTCGAACGAACAGGCACTGCTAGACCGCATTTTGAGCAAGGCCGCACATACGCCGCGCCTCACCGCATCCGGGGGGGCGTCAATACCAGCAGCAACTGCAATAAAACCGTTTGTGCGTGCCACGGCACAGCCCACACCTCTGCGACGCGCACCAAACCAGGATCTCTGGCGCAATACTGCCTTGATCGCGGCGAGCTTAATCCTCGGCGTATATGTCGGTCAAACCCAGTTGAGTGTTTATGCGATCCCTGCTTTGGAAGACTTCGCCAACCGCACCATCGGCACAGAGACGCGCAATATTGATCTCGCTGAAGCAGCAATTGACGTTGGGGACGACGAGTGAGCACGACACCAAACACTGCGCCAACGTCCATCGAAGGACAAGCGTTTGCACCACGGCGAAAGCGTTGGGTCAAGTGGTTGTTGACTGCGTCACTCGCGCTCAATGCTTTAATGATCGGTGGTTTTGTCGGCGCCATTTGGCGGCACGGCGGTCCACCAACATTCGTGCAAAATGTTCCCGGCAATCTCATAACTTACGTTGACGGCATACCAAGGCATCGGGAACGGGACACATCGGGCAAGCTGAAAGAGTATCGCCGTTCCCTCCAGCCATTGCGGCGGAGTATTCAAGAAGCGCGCCGGGATATCATTACAGCGGTCGGGCAAGACCCATTTGATGGAGCCAATTTCTTGGCGGCACAAAAGCGTTTGTCCGACCTGGAAAATCGTTTTCGCACTGAGCAAGCACCGTTCTTAGCCGACCTTGCTGGCGGCCTTTCAGTAGAAGAGCGTCGGGGATATGGCAGATGGTGGGACCAACGCCGCAGACGCGGTCATGGACGCACGGCTGACGACGAGGGTGAGCAATTAAAAAAGTAGGCGGGTTCAGTCGAGCATCTTGCCTACAATCTCGAACACATCGCGCGATAGATGTTTGGTACCCGCAAGGTCTCGCAAAGATTTTTCGGCCATAGATCTCCGCCCCGGTTCAAGCGTCCGCCAGCTCCGAAAAGACCCAGCCAATCGCGCAGCGACCTGCGGATTGACGGCATTAAGCTGCTCGATCGCGTCGGCAACCAATTCGTAACCTTTACCGTCAGCGCGGTGAAAATTAGTGGGCGTCGCCGCGAAGGCGAAAACCAGCGCCCGAACTTTGTTTGGATTGGTCATTGCATACAGCGGATGCTTCATCAACTTGCGCACCAAAGCCAACGTCCCTGGTGCTGGAATGGCAGCCTGTAAACTGAACCAATGATCGATCACGACGTGGTCGTTCTTCCATCGGTCAAAAAAGCGCTCAAAGGCAGCCGATCGCACAGAGGTCGACGCCAGTCGTAAGACGGCCAAGCCCGCAATCTCATCTGTCAGGTTTTTAGCCTTTTCATAATGTCGAACAACACGGCGAATATCAGCTTCCCCTTTGCGCTGGGCAAGCAATGACAATGCCAAATGTCGGATCGATCGGGCACCCACCTGCTCTTTGGTTGGCGCATAGGCCCCCGAGACCGCATGCAACTCATACTGTTCTAAGAGATCATCGCTCATTGCCACGGCGATCTGCTTCTGTAACCAACGCGATGCCGCACAAATGGCATCCGGATCGACATTCGTCCCGATAACGCGAGCAATGTCGCTTTCCGCAGGAATCGCCAATACCTGCGCTCGAAATGCTGTCTCCAAACTGGAATCCACTAAGACGGCGCGAACCGAGTCGAGATAAGCACTGGGCCGTTGAGGCATTCCACCTGCACGGAATTCCGACGTAGCTCGAACAAGCACGCGCATTGCAAAATCCTGTGCGGCTTGCCAGCGATTAAATGGGTCAGCATCGCGAGCAACAAGCAAGGCTAAGTCGTCGTCACTTTGTGTCAGCGTAAGATTAACTGGCGCTGAAAACCCTCGAAGGAGCGATGGTACCGGCCGCGACTTTAGGTCTGTAAAGCGGAAGGTTTCAATGCGCCGCTTTAATTCGATGGTTCCGTGTCGCACAGGTCCTTGGTCCTGTAGCTTGAGTGGTAAGTCCATACCATCGCTACCAATCAACCCCATCTTTAGCGGCATATGCAGGGGTTTTTTCCTGGCCTGTCCGGGCGTCGCAGGTAACACCTGCTCAATCGTCATATCAGCAGTCTTGGCCGCGGCGTTATACTTCAATTTACAAACGAGTTCAGGGGTCCCCGCCTGCGAGTACCACAACATGTATTGACTAAAGTCACGACCAGAAACGTCGGCAAAGCACGCAATGAACTGCTCAACGGTCGCGGCATCGCCGTCATGCCGATGGAAATACAAGTCCATACCTTTGCGGAACAGCTTCGGACCGAGCAGCGTCGCAATCATGCGAACAATTTCTGCTCCCTTTTCATATATCGTCGTCGTATAAAAATTGTTGATTTCGATATACGTGTCGGGGCGCACAGGATGCGCAAGGGGACCTGCATCTTCAGGGAATTGTGCAGCTTTCAAAGTCCGGACATTGGATATGCGTTGGACGCCACGCGAGTGGGTATCCGATGAAAATTCCTGATCACGATAGACCGTTAGACCTTCCTTCAAGCACAATTGAAACCAATCTCGACAGGTAATTCGATTGCCGGTCCAATTGTGAAAATACTCGTGTGCAATGACGCGTTCGATTGCCAGGAACGCTTGATCCGTTGCAGTTTCAGGTGTCGCAAGCACCAACCGATCATTAAAAACATTGAGCCCCTTGTTTTCCATCGCGCCCATATTGAAGTCAGACACGGCCACGATATTGAAAACATCGAGATCGTACTCGCAGCCGAAGCGCTCCTCATCCCAGCGCATTGAGCGTTTGAGACTATCCATCGCCCACCCGCATCGATCCTCTTTGCCCGGCTCAACGTAAATCGTCAGGTCGACTGTCCGTCCAGACACTGTCCTGAAAGTCGATGCCACCGATTTAAGATTGCCGCCGACCAGCGCAAAAAGATACGCAGGCTTTGGATGCGGATCCTTCCATATCGCATAGTGTCGAGACTTGTTCGCAAGCGTGCCCCGCTCCAACGGGTTTCCGTTCGACAACAGGACGGGCGTTGCTTCCCGGTCGCCTTCGACGCGAACGGTAAATTTTGCCATTACGTCTGGTCGATCGAGAAAGTATGTGATCCTGCGAAAGCCCTGAGCTTCACATTGGGTGCAAAAAATCCCCCGCGAGACGTAAAGCCCCGACAAGCTCGTGTTGGCCTGTGGATTGCAGACAGTAACGATTTCAAGCGTGAATGTGGTCGTCGGAGGTTTCAACAGGGTAAGTGTCGCATCATCCACTCGGTAACCCCTACTCCCGATAGGTATTCCATCGACAGCAATACTTTCAAGTGAGAGTTGCTCGCCATCCAACACCAGCGCCCCATGCTTGCCAGAAATGTTATCATTGAGTTTGATCCGCATTTTCGAAGCCACACGCGTCGCCGTCGGGTGCAAACTGAAATCAAGATGCACCGTGTCAATCAAATATGCAGAAGGTTTGTAGTTTTTAAGCAAAACCGGACGGGGCGTATCTGTGTGCATTTATACCTCTGCGTCTCAGGTGAGCTCCGGGCGCGCAAAAACGCAGCCGGCCCAGCCTCATAGAAAGTGTGAACTATCCAACGGCAACGACGCTGGGCACAACCAATGTCAGTCTCAACCGCCGCGAACAATATCGAATAGCATTTTAGTATTGAGGGCAATGATCAAAAGAGCGATCAAGGCCGCAGCAAAACTCAGCAATCGAGGTGCGACCAGGTTGCCCATTTTGCGTTTGTTGGCGGTAAACTGCAGTAATGGAATGATTGCAAAGGGCAATTGCAGCGACAGAATAACCTGACTAAAAACCAGCAATTTTGCGGTATCTTGTGGACCATACCAAATCGTAACTCCCGCTGCCGGAATTATTGCAATTGCACGAGTCACCAACCGCCTCATCCACGGAGCGATGCGCAGGTCGATAAAGCCTTCCATGACAACTTGTCCGGCCAGGGTCGCTGTCACAGTAGAATTAAGACCGCACGCCAAAAGCGCCAAGCCGAACAGTGTCGGCGCTATCGCCGATCCAAGCAGCGGCGTGAGCAGTGCGTGCGCGTCAGCAAGCTCCGCCACGTCGGTTCTCCCAGCAGCGTTATATGCCGCCGCCGCCAGGATCAGTATGCTCGCATTGATCAGCAGCGCAAACATCAAAGCCGCTGTTGAATCAATCGTTGCGTAAGTGAGGGCTTCCCGTTTGTCCGCGTCCGTTTTCCCCCACGCTCGCGTCTGCACAATCGCCGAATGCAGATAAAGATTATGCGGCATGACCGTCGCGCCGATAATCCCAAGCGCTAAATACAACATATCCGGGTTGCGCAGCAGGTCCGCATTTGGAGCAAATCCCAGTAAGACATTCGACCAAACCGGCTTTGCCAATGCGATTTGAATAGCGAATGACACAGCAATGACAGCCAAAAGCGAAATCACAAATGATTCAAGATAGCGAAAGCCCAAGCGCTGCAAGAGCAGGACAAGAAAAACATCGAGCGCTGTCAGAATGATTCCGATCGTCAGCGGAATCCCGAACAAGAGCTGCAGACCAATCGCCGTCCCAATAACCTCGGCCACATCCGTGGCAATGATTGCAACCTCGGCAAATAGCCAGAGTGGCCACGCCATCCATCGCGGGTACCCATCACGACATGCCTGTGCAAGGTCGCGTCCGGACGCCACCGCCAATCGGGCACAAAGCGCTTGCAGAACAATGGCCATGATATTTGACAGCATGACAACAAATAGCAGCGCATATCCGAACTTTGAGCCCCCAGCGATGCTCGTCGCCCAATTGCCAGGGTCCATATAACCAACCGCAATCAAGAAGCCCGGCCCAACAAATGCAAAGAAACGGCGAAACGACAACCCGGCCCCGTCCGTTCCGACATCCTTTTCGAGCTTTACTGAGCGGTACACGTCGCTGAGCGACGGCGTGCGCCGTTCGCGCAACCAACCACCCTCTACGGTCTTCAATTCTTCTGTCTGAGTATTACTCACAGCCACCCTCTTTCGCAGAAGCGTAATCTAGTTGCAAATCATTCGCAACTAAAACCAACGAAAGCGCGGCGCGCTTCGCAAAAAGCGGGCTTCGCATTGCAGCAGAGATATCAACATCGTGCCGCGTCGCATGATTGACCAACGCCGCCACAAAGAAGCCAATCCCAGCGTGTGAAAGGCGTCCCGACGAGTCGATCAGGACCTGTTGCAGGCAATCGAGCACTGATCCCGACACGCGACGCGTTCAGAACAGAGAATGAGGGCAAAATGGCTAGCATGCTTCAATCAACGTCTGCCGCGGCTGTATTAAAGGACGTCGATGCAACGAACGATCCTCGTGGCGCCTTGCGACGTGTTCGCGAGTTGCGTGTTGCTGCCGAAGAGCGCGGCGAGACTGTCCCAGAACTCATCTCTAAATTGGAACGCGAATTGACTGAGGACTGCATCGCAGAGAGCCAGGGGCGTTAACGCGAAGTCCGTTCGCGATAGTAGCACCAAGGTCAATTAGAGCCTAAGGCGATCGTCCAACTGGGCGCCACGCGCCATCAAGCCAACGATGTACCGCGACGGACGGCAGCAACGCCGTCCCTCGAACATCAAATACCAAATCACCCATCACAGTTGGTTGCGCGGTCTGTACCAATGTCGCCGAAACGGCCTGAGCGTCAAATGATTTGGCATGAGCGGCAGCCCCAGCCCATGCCTCGATGGCAGCAACAATGGTCAACGCATTACGGGACGGCAACTGCCCCGCAACGCTTAGGCGCTTATACTTGTCCTCCGCCACACGCGGGAACGCAGCGGCGGCGAGTGGGAGAACCACGGATACGCGCGTCAAGGACACGCCCGCCGCAAGTGTAAATTCCGGTACAGCTAAAGTGTCTGGAGCAACAATCTGAAGCCCAGGCACGACACGACCGAGATCGTCAAACAGTAAAAGCGCTTCGGCTGGGAAGCCTGCAAAAGCCAGATGCGTAATCCCTGCCAGCCGCGCACGCTCTGAAAGAGCACGAAAATCCTTATCACCACCTGCAAACGTCTCAATCAACACTGGAGCTCGGCCATTCTTCACGAGCAAACCGACGACTTGCTGCATGAGGCTCGTGGCATACGCGGTTCGATCACGAACAATTGCAACGCGCGCATCTTTCGGAGTTGAGTTGAGCGAGTCAGCGATAATGCTGGCCAATGAGGCGTCTGACGTCAATCGAAATTGCAACGGCTGTACATCAACGACAATGCTACCACGCGTGGCTAGTGTCCCAGTAAAAAACGCGAACACACGCTCTGTCGCATAAAGTGGCGCAATGGAATTCGCCACTGACGGACAAGGATGACCAAACATTGCAGCCATCGACGGTTTTGCATCCCTGGCGGCTCGAACACTTGCCGCGCCGCCTACGACTGAACAGGCGTCATCGAAAAAACGAACGTCAATGCGTTTTTCATTGACGCCCCCATTCTCATTGATCATTGCCACAACATGCTCGGCGGCCATCCGCATCTCAAGCCCCAGCGCCTTCTGGCGTCCTGTCAGCGGCAATGCGATGCCAATGACAGTTGAGTCCGTGGGTCCGTCCAAACTTTGCGCCAAAGTGCTAGCACTGAAGTTAGGCCAAACAACCTCCAGCAGGCACAGAACGACGACGCGCAAATGCCAAAGAGGCAGCCTTGCGACCGCCTCCTTGATTATGTAGGTAAATAGCGTCACAGCGCGTTCAGACCACTTCTGCCAGTTTAATTCTGGACGTATGTGATCTTCCCATCTGCGCCCTTTTTCCAAGTGTAAATGACGTAATCCGGACGCGTGATGTCACCCTTCTTGTCGAACTTCAGTTCGCCAATAACGGTCTTGAAGCCGCCGCCCTTTTTGATTTCCTCGGCGACTTTCTTCGGATCGTTGGCTTTAACAGCAGTAGCTGCTTGTGCGATCACTTCGACAGCTGCGTAGCTATAAAGCGTATATGCTTCTGGGTTGAACTTGCGCGCTTCGAACGCCTTTAGCACGCTCGCCGCTTCTGGACGTTTGCGCGGATCTGGTGGGAACGTCATCAGCGTGCCTTCGACGGCTGGTCCGCCAATGGCCGCGAATTCGTCCGACGTAATGCCATCGCCCGACATCATGGTCGCGGTGACGCCGCCGTCACGCATCTGCTTCGCGATTAAACCGCCTTCAGTGTGCAGGCCGCCCCAATAAACAACTTGAGCGCCCGCCGCTTTGATCTTGGAAACAAGTGCTGCGAAATCTTTCTCGCCCGTGTTGACGCCTTCGTAGAGCACTTCCTTAACGCCACCGGCATTCATGGCTTTCTGCGTTTCGTCAGCAAGGCCTTTGCCATAGGTCGTTTTGTCATGAACGATCGCGACCTTTTTGCCTTTGAGATTTTTGGTGATGTGCTCAGCAGCTACTGCGCCCTGCTGATCGTCGCGACCGCAAGTGCGGAATGTGTTCCACAAGCCGCGTTCGGTGATTTTAGGATTGGTCGCCGATGGCGAAATTTGTACAATGCCGTTTTCAGCATACACTTCCGACGCTGGCATCGTAACGCCCGAGTTGAAGTGACCGATCACGAACTTCACGCCATCACCGACAAACTTATTCGCGATTGAGACACCTTGCTTTGGGTCGGATACATCGTCACCGAACGACAATTCAATTTTTTGACCATTAATACCGCCCTTGGCATTAATGTCAGCTGCAGCTTGCTCTGCGCCGTTCTTCAACTGCGCGCCGAACGCGGCATTCGGGCCGGTTAGCGGCCCAGCAACAGCAATCTTGATTTGTGCTTGCGCAGACCCTGTAACAGCGAGCATCGCGGCAACCGCAATGCCCGACAATGCGAATTTCTTCATTGTCTAAAACTCCCTTTGATGACTACCCGGAACATATCAGTACCGCCACCGGGTTCGGCTGTGTGTATCACGGCCTTGACGGCATGATTGCGGCAAAAACCAATGCTGTCACGGCCTTTTTGCAATCTATAGGCGTCCCAAATTGAGGCACCCGTCGTCCATCGAACCCCGTCAAGCGCGATTAGTTGCCTTGTCCCATCGATACTGGCTGGCCATCTGCCCCTGTCGTGTGATGCTGAACCCCAACAGGGTCAAGCACGTCACGACGACCAGATCGACGAGGAAACTTCTGAGCGATAACAATGGTTCTTCAAAAAGTGCAAAGTGAATAAACCGCACCGTTGCGGCCAACAAAATAGCGTATACGAAGAGATGCAGCCTCGGGCGCCATGTCTCGGCGATTGCCTTCCCAGCCATAAATGCGGCGCCGCCACCCATGACCACAGTCACAAGCAGAAAAATCCAAAGCCCGTAAGGACCGGCTGAATATAAAAAATCAGGCACGCGAACCTCCTTTACCTCAGTGACGACCGCCTTCGAGATAGGCTGCGCGAATTTCCGGACGCGCCAACAACTCGCGCCCCGTTCCAGTCATTGTAATGAGACCATTGACCATCACATAGCCACGGTGCGCCAACCGCAAGGCATGAAAAGCGTTCTGTTCAACAAGGAAGACCGTCATACCCTCCTTTTGATTGAGCTCGCGAATGACATCGAAAATCTGCTTCACGATCAGTGGCGCCAAACCTAGGCTTGGCTCGTCAAGCATCAGCAACTTTGGCCGCATCATAAGTGCACGCGCAATCGCCAGCATCTGCTGCTCACCACCTGAGAGCGTGCCGCCCCGTTGTTCAAGCCGTTCTTTAAGCCGAGGGAACAGTATCGTCACCCGCTCGAGATCTTGCTCGAAATGTACACCGCCATTGATCTCGGCGCCCATCTGTAAATTCTCGCGGACCGTCATGCGCGCAAAAATCCGACGCCCCTCAGGCGATTGGGCAATCCCCAGATGCGCCACACGATGGCTCTCCAGTCGCGAAATGTCTGCGCCGTTATAGATAATTTTGCCTTCGCGCGCACGCGGCGTGCCGAACACTGTCATCATCAATGTCGATTTGCCAGCGCCGTTCGCGCCGATCAGCGTAACAATTTCCCCCTCGTTGACGACGAGATCAACACCTTTGAGCGCCATGATATTACCGTAGAAGCTCTTAACGCCCGATATTTCAAGCAGCGCGCGACTCATGGCTTAGTCTCCGCCGCCAACTTCTCGGCCATCTCAACTTCATCGTCATCGACCCCAAGATAAGCCGCGATCACTTTGGGATCACTTTTAATGGCCTCGGGCGTACCATCGGCGATCTTGGTACCGTATTCCAACACGACCACATGATCTGAGATTTCCATCACCACACTCATGTCGTGTTCAATCAACAAAATGGAGGTACCATGTGTATCGCGGATCATGCGCAGAAGGACATTGAGGTCGGCGCTCTCGCGTGGATTGAGCCCCGCCGCGGGCTCATCAAGGCAAAGCAATCGCGGTCCCATACACATAGCACGCGCAATCTCCAGCCGCCGCTGCGCGCCATAGGGAAGATCGCCCGCTGGATCATCAGCTCGATCTGTCAGACCTGTGGCTTCAAGCCAGTATTTAGCCGTCTCAACGGCAGCCTTTTCTGCCTCCGTGTAGCTCTTAAAGCCAAGTAGCCCCTTGATCGTCCAACCAGACGCATCCATGAGACGATTGTGCTGAGCCACAATCAGGTTTTCCAGCAACGTCATG
>JABFRJ010000455.1 GCA_013141255.1 Hyphomicrobiaceae bacterium | reverse complement strand
GAGCACGGCCAAGCCTTCGCCTACAAAACCATCAACACCGACGTCCTCGCCTGGATCATCCGTCGCGTCTCCGGCCAGTCGCTCTCGGCCCATCTCTCCGAACGCATTTGGCAACCCATGGGCGCCGAAGAAGACGCCCACTACACCGTCGACCGGCTCGGCATCGAAAGCGGCGGCGGCGGCCTCAACACCACCACGCGCGACCTCGCCCGCTTCGGCGAACTCATGCGCAATCGCGGCGCAGCCAACGGTCGCCAAATCTTCCCCGCAAGCGTCGTCGACGACATCACCAGAGGTGGCGACCCCGCCAAATTCACCCCCGCCGGATACGCCACACTCCCCGGCTGGTCCTATCGCAACCAATGGTGGATCAGCCACAACGCCCACGGCGTCTACATGGCGCGCGGCATCCACGGCCAATCCATTTACATCGACCCCAAAGCTGAAATGGTCATCGCCCGCTACGCCTCCCACCCCATGGCGGGCAATGTCGCCAACGACCCCGTCACTCTCCCAGCCTTCATGTCGGTCGCTAAAGCGTTGATGGCCTAGCGCTCCGCGCTTGCGCCCGCCCCCAGCCCCAGTTTACGTTGCCGTCAACAATTTAAGCCTCACGCCCGGAGCCAGCCTGCATGTCCATCCGTTTTGACGGCCGCGTCGCCATAATCACCGGCGCTGGCAATGGCCTCGGTCGCTCCCACGCCCTTGCCTTCGCAGCCCGTGGCGCCAAGGTCGTCGTCAACGATTTAGGCGGTGCCCGCGACGGTCGCGGCGGTTCACTCTCTTCAGCCGAACACGTCGTTGAAGAAATCAAAAAAGCCGGCGGCACCGCCATAGCCAATGGCGCCTCCGTCACCGACCCCAAAGCCGTCGAAGGCATGGTCGCCGACGCGCTCAAAGCCTGGGGCCGCGTCGACATACTCGTCAACAACGCCGGCATCCTACGTGACAAATCCTTCGCCAAAATGGAGATCGACGATTTCCGTGCCGTCATCGACGTGCATTTAATGGGCGGCGTCATCTGCTCTAAAGCCGTTTGGAATGCCATGCGTGAACAAAACTATGGCCGCATTGTCATGACCACATCGTCATCGGGCCTCTACGGCAACTTTGGTCAGTCAAACTACGCCGCCGCCAAAATGGCCCTCATTGGCTTGATGCAGACCCTCGCACTTGAAGGCGCCAAAAACGATGTCCGCTGCAACGCCATCGCGCCAACCGCCACCACCCGCATGACCGACGACATCTTGCCCGGCCAAATCTTGCAGTATTTCAAACCGGAATACGTCACCCCCGCCGTCCTATTCATGGCATCCGAGAAAGCGCCCACCCGCACCATCATGACGGCTGGCGCCGGCACCTATGGCACCGCACACGTCACCATGACCGGCGGCATGCACTTAGGCGACGGCGCCGACACGCCCGAAAAAATCGCCGCAAACTTCGCCACGATTTCCGACCGCAGTTGCGAAGTCGTTCCCAAATCCGGCGCCGAGCAATCACAAAACGAACTCGCCAAACGCGGCGTCCAACTGAGCTGAACCAACCAATCCGATTAAAGCCAAAATCAAGAGCCCCGCATGGAAACCGTCCACTACAGAAATCTCACCCTCCTCATCAACAAAGAACTCCCACCGTCAAAATGGATTACGGTCGATCAGGATTTGATCGACGCCTTCGCCGACGCCACCGGCGACCATCAATGGATCCACGTCGACGTCGAACGTGCCAAGAAAGAAATTGGCGGCACCATCGCCCATGGCTTCCTCACGCTCTCCCTCATGCCGTCCATGGTCCACGACGTGCTCAAGGTTGAAGGCCTTGCTCGCGCCCTCAACTACGGCTTCGATAAAATTAGATTCACCGGGGTTGTGCCTGCAGGGGCAAAGGTCCGCATGCGCCAAACCGTAACCAAAATCGAAGATAAAAACGGCGGCAAACTCATGACCCGCAGTTGCCTCGTCGAAGTCATGGGGCCGGATGGCAAAATGCACGAAAAACCAGCGATCTCTGCCCTCTGGCTTGGCCTAGTCTTCCCCGCTGACGACACCGCCGGATCAGCCCAAACCCATTGAACCGAACCCGTTGAATTTGTGCACATCTTGATACAAACCCGCGTTCCCCGCTTAGTGCTATGCTAGGTTCCAAACAGTATGGTCTTGCTATCGAGAGCCACACAAGAAGCACGTAAAGGGAAATAAAATGTCCAATCCCGCCCGCTCAAACTCAACCGACCGTCGCATTGATTTCCGCACTTCGGTATCGTTGCCAGCCCACATCAAGGTCGCCGGTCGCGCCCGCATTCCCTGCCGCGTACTCAACGTCTCAGCCTCTGGCGCCTTGATCGAAATGAGCGAAGACATCCAGTTGCCCGAGCACTTCCGCCTCGACATCGACGGAGATCTCTTTGAAGCCATGTGCGAGTTGCGCCACAGCGAGATGCGCCGCATCGGCGTCGAGTTCACCTCCAACCGTCAAGGCGCCCTCGCCCGCTACGGCGGCTAAATTCTCTGCCGATTGCCATTACATTCAAAACCAGACAATTTCCTCGCAAACACTTCGCCACAACTTGCGTTTGCGCCTTGCGCACCCGCTCACGCAGCGAGAAGAAGCAAAGAGCCGCGACCAGCGCCTTTGCGCCACCCCGTCCGGAGCGCAACTTGCTCCTGCGCCTTGCGCGCACGAGCGCGACTGCGCGACCGGAGCGGAAGCTCCGCCCCGTCCGGAGTGTGCCGACGCGCAGAGCGCGTCGAACAGCACGCGTGAGGACCAAACTAAGCCCCAGCCTTCTGAGCAAAACTCCACGCCGCATCCGCCAGCGGTCGAATACGTTTGATGGTCTCAAGCGCTTGCGTACTCGCAGCCGTACCATCCCGCACACGACCAGCAATCCCCTGCAAGATCGCCGCAATGCGGAACATGTTGTAAGCCATGTACCAGTCAATTTCCGGAATGCCAGCTCGCCCCGTCAAAGTGCAATAAAGTGCCGCAGCGTCCTTCACGCTCGGAATACCGAGCGCCGCATGATCCAATCCTTTGATACCGCTCGAGCCCGCACCCTGCGTTGCCGGTGGCATCTCCCAGATCATTAAAAAATACGTGAAATCGGCGAGCGGATCTCCCAACGTCGACAATTCCCAATCGAGCACGGCTTTGACTTGCGGCACATCGGCCGAAAAAATCATATTATCCAGCCGATAATCACCATGCACAACGCTGACCCGATCCTGCGCCGGAACCGTGCGCGGCAAATACTCCATCAGGCTTTCCATCGTCTCGATTTTCTCGGTCTCCGATGCGCGATACTGCTTCGACCAACGCTCGATTTGCCGCGCGAAATAGTTCCCCGGCTTGCCATACGTCTCAAGTCCAATCGCCGCCGGATCGTATGAATGCAGCTTCGCCAGCGTCGCAATCTCAGCCTCGTAAATCTCGCGCCGCTGCTTGGGCTCCAGCGTCGGCAATGCTCCATCCCAAAAGATGCGTCCCGTCACCATCTCCATAACGTAAAACATCGAACCAATAACGCTATCGTCACTGCACAGCGCATATGGGGTCGCCACAGGGAAACCGACGTTATACAGCGCCGAAATCACCCGGAATTCGCGGTCCACTGCATGCGCCGACGGCAGCAGCTTGCCAAACGGCTTCCGCCGCAGCACATAGCGTCGCCCCGGCGTATCGAGCCGATACGTCGGATTTGATTGTCCACCTTTAAAT
>JABFRJ010000159.1 GCA_013141255.1 Hyphomicrobiaceae bacterium | reverse complement strand
ATGCCATCCGGCAAACGACGGACGCTATGAAGTTTTTTTCATTCGCACTCGCGCTTGTTGCCGCCCTGGGCCCCATGGCTTTCAGACATCCAAGGCTTCGCAATGCACATGCAGCGTGGCAAGTAATTCCCTATCTTATCGCCATTTTCGCTGAATGGCTCGATAGGTCGCCAACATCGGCCAATATAATCTTCCTACTGATCCCTGTTGCGTTCATGCACGCACTAGTACTGCTCGACCGAAAATATGATGGGCAAAAATGGTGGTCGGGCGCACCCCGGTCTGAGCATCCCAAAAGCATCGTCACCCATCACAAGATAAACCAGCCAGCGTCACGCAAATTAGAAGCCGAATAGCCGCCCCTCACGCCTTCCCCTGCGGCAAGGCCCAAAGCCGCCCCTCGGCGCCATCAAGCATCGTCGACGGGATCTCCATCAACCGCGCCCCATCCGTCCACACAATCGCAGCACGGATCGGCTTACCCGGATAAATCAGACGCAGCGCCATGCGATAGGCCGCCAACTGCAACAGATACGCTTCCGCCACGCCCTCAGCTTTCAGCGGCGGCGGCCGATTGGTCTTGTAATCAACCACCAGAATACCCTCGTCCGTCTCCGCCAACCGATCGATCTGACCATTGAGCCGCACCGGCGGCCCCCTGCCGTCGGGATTGGGAATCTCGGCCACGAGCGAAACTTCCGCCTGCGACTTCGGCCCGAACAACGGCGCAAATTGCTTATCGTCAAGCACTTTAAGCGCTTCACTCACAATGCTCGCCTGCGCCCGCGCGCCCAGTGCTGCCCCACGCGCCGCCACAAAAGATTTCGCAGCTTCCCTCCACGACGCCCGCGGCAACTGCGGCAAATGCTCCATCAAATTATGCGTCAGCGTCCCGCGCAAGAATCGCGTTTGGTCATCGCCACCAACACCGCGCGACGGCGGCAAAACAGGTGCCTCGCGCACATCGGTCTGCACCCGTTCCTGCGGCTCTCCGCTCTCGTCAGTTTCAAGCGGCGCCAACTTCGATGGCGTCAACGGCACCGCCAACTGCGGCTCACGCGGCGCTCGTCCCGCCACCCACTCAGGCGGCGTCAAGGCTTGGATTTTATCCCCTTGCGATCCGCTATCCTTGTCAACATCAGCGCTCTGCGCACTTGTGATCCGCAAAATATCGCCACCATCGGCTTGCGGAATTTTCTCCGCCAGCGGCACAAGCGCGGCTTCAATCTGCCGATACCAACACTCAGCCGGCATCGCCCGCTTGCCCTCATAGCCGCACACATAAAGCCGATCGCGTGGTCGCGTCATCGCCACATACAGCAACCGATTGCGCTCATTCGCTTCGCTCTGCGCTTGCTCGGCGCGCGCAGCCTTTATCGCCGCACTATCACTCGTCCCCTTAACCGGCCAAAACGCCATTGCCTCCACGCCCGATGGACGCGGCCCCTTTGCCAGCGTCACAAGCCCACCAATCGCCCCACCCGATGACGCCGAACACGTATCCGGCAGAAACACAATCGGCGCTTCCAAGCCCTTCGCCCCGTGCACCGTCATCACGCGCACTTCGTTCCGCCCCTGATCCATATCGCGCTTTATCTCGGGATCAGCGTCGCGCAGCCACGTCAGAAAACCTTGCATCGAGGCTGGATGGCTCTCATCGTAGCGCAACGCTTGCCCCAAAAACTCGTCCACCGGATCCGCCGCTTCAAGTCCCAGCCGTCCAATAATGCGCCGCCGCATCATGCCGCCATGATCATCGAGCAAGCGCGCAAAGAATTCATACGGCGGCCGAAAATCTGCGTCCGAACGCCATTGTTTGAGCAGCGCCGCCGCCTCATGAAACCGCGGATTACTCTCCGCGTGCTTCAACAGTTGCGACCACAGCAAGCCTTTGCGCCCCGCCGCCAACACTTCCAAGTCGGCGTCTTCAAGCCCGAACAACGGCGACTTCAACACTGTCGCCAGCGCCAATTCGTCTTCCGGTAAACTTAGAAAATCACCAAGTACAATGAGATCCTTGACCGCGATTTGCTCGGTCAATTGCAGGCGATCCGCGCCCGCCACCGCAACTCCGAGCGCTTTCAATGCCGCCACCATGGCCGGCGCAAACGGTCGCCGCCGTCGCACCAGAATGAGCACATCAGACTCTCGCACCCGTCGGTTCTCCGACACCAGCATCTCGCCATTATCGAGCCAGCCGCGAATGGTCCGCGCAATTCGCTCAGCCAACCGCTTGACCGGCGACGCCACCGCCACCTCGTCGTTGGGTCGCCATGTATCCGTCAAAACCGCATCAACCGGACGCTCCGTCGGCCACATCTCCACCAATCCCGCACGCCCTGTACGGAACGCAATGTGCTGAATAACCGACGCATCCGCCGTCAGCCCCGCCATTTTCGTTTGATCGGCAAACACCCGATCAACCGTTTCAAGCACCGGCGACGTCGTCCGGAATGAAACATTGAGCGGCACGCGATTCCAAGTTTGCGCTGTATCCCTAGCCTTTCGCGCAAACGTATCGCCCATCGCCTTGAACATTTCCGGCGCCGCACCTTGGAAGCCATAGATCGACTGCTTCTCGTCGCCGACCGCAAACACCGTCCGCGCCGTATCTCGCGCACCCGCACCGGCAAAGAACTCCTCTGCCAGCGCCTCGATCACTTTCCACTGATCCGGGCTCGTGTCTTGCGCCTCATCAACGAGGATATGCTCGATGCCGCCATCAAGCTTGAACAGCACCCACTGCGCCGAACTCGCCTGCCCCGCATCTCGATCACCAATTTTGCCACCAAGCAAACTCGACGCTTTGACAATCAAATCCTCAAAGTCGAGCGCTGCCCGCGCCGCCTTCGCAGCCGTAAACCGCGTCAATACTTCGCCCGACAACGTCACCAGCGCCAGCGTAGCTTCAAGCGCCACCAGCGTCTGCCGCGTCGCCATCAAGCCCGCAAACGCGTCGCGTGCCCGATCCAATTGCTCAACCAGAACCGGCTCAGCCTTGCGAATGTCCTTGGTAATATACCCATCCGCACGCGGCTTACCCTCGCCCGTCAAAAATGCCGCCGCCAACGCCTCGCCGCGCGCCTTCGCCACCTTCAACGACAAAGCAAAACTAAGCGCCCCGCCCGTCTTCTGATCCGTCGTCTTCCCCTGCGCCAACACTTCAATCGCTCGCCGCAATACGGTGTCCGACACAACCCCAGCCATTTGGGCATCGACGTCGGCAACAGTCACAGTCGCATCAAGCCCCAACACTTTACGATAGGCAGCGGCAACATCGTCCGCCTCATCATCTTGCTCAGGTGCCAACCGCGCCAATCCAAGCAACCACTGCCGCCGCCGCAGAGCATCCGCCAAGATCTGATCAAAACCATCATCTGCCGCGTATGCAATCGCAGTCTTCAACGCCAATCCCACTGCCGACTGTGGCTTACTGCCCGCGTCGACCAACACCTGATCGGTCGCCTCACGCCGTAACTCCGCCGCCGTCGCCTCATCAAGAATTGAAAACTGTGGCGGAATCCCCGCCTCCAACGGAAATCGCTTCAGCAAGCGCTCGCAGAACGCGTGGATCGTTTGAACCTTCAACCCGCCCGGCGTTTCAATGGCGCGCGCAAACAAATGCCGCGCCCGCGTCATCTCATCCGCCGTTGGCGTACGCTCAAGCGTCGTCACTAATGCCTTTTTGAGATCATCAGGCGCAGCCGTCACCCACTGCCCCAAGC
>JABFRJ010000506.1 GCA_013141255.1 Hyphomicrobiaceae bacterium | reverse complement strand
TGGATCGATCAAGGATGGTCCGGTTGCACACAGCGGCTGCGGCGGTCGGTTCACGGGCGGGTACGTTGGTGTCAACGCTGGCTTGGCCAAGAACATGTTCAAGTGGGACGAGTTGTTTGCTGACTATAATGATTTCCAAGACAAGCCGTTGAACACTAAAGATATCGGCTTCACGGGCGGCGTACAGGCCGGTTACAACTGGCAACATTGCAGCGGCTGGGTGTTTGGCCTAGAAGGCGACATCAACGCTGCGCGCGCAGGTTTCGGCGAACGCGTTCACGACTCCGGCCAAGTTGGGCAAGTTGGTACCGTGACGATCTCAAACCGCCTCACGTCCATCGCAACATTCCGGGCCAGACTTGGCAAGATGATCAACGATACGACGTTCCTATATGGGACGGCGGGCTTCGCTGCTGGATACATCAACACCAACGTAATTGACGATGGTCACTGGGGTGGCGCGCCTCCACTTAGCCACCTGCACAAAGACTGGCGCACGGGTTACGCTGTTGGTGGTGGCTTCGAGCACGCGCTGAACCAGATCGTTTCGATCAAGGGTGAAGCGATGTACTTGAACTTTGGCAGTCACACATACCACCGCAACGATGGTGCACTACCGGTACCAGACGTCTACGTCTTCAAGCACAGCGACACGGGTTGGACGGCTCGGCTTGGCCTCAACGTGAAACTTGGCGCTCCGCCAGTTTATCATCACGCGCCGGTTGCGGACGTGCCGCCGCCGCCAGCTAAGAAGGCTGAAGCGCCATGTTCGACAAAAGCCAGCAAAGCTTCTGCTGCTTGCAAGCCTCTGAAGTAAAGCTGGCCTCTTAAGTAAAACTGGCCGCTGAAGTAAAACTGGCCGCTGAAGTAAGATCGACTGACACTGGAATTGATGGCGGGGCGCGAGATGATCGCGCCCCGCTTTTTTTGTTTGTTGCCGAGGCATGACCGGATGTTGACGGCAAATCGCGGAGTGTTAGCCTCTGACTTCACGCGTGAGGGATACAATGGCGACGCACACGTTTTTTTGCATCGATGGGCATACGTGCGGCAACCCGGTGCGGATTGTAGCCGGTGGAGCGCCTGCGCTGACCGGCAAGACCATGGTGGAGCGGCGCGCGCATTTTCTCGCCGAGTTTGACTGGATCCGAACGGCGCTGATGTTTGAACCGCGTGGTCACGATATGATGTCGGGCTCGATCTTGATGCCGCCGACGCGCGACGATTGCGATGTGGGAATTTTGTTTATCGAGACCAGCGGCTGTTTGCCGATGTGTGGACATGGCACCATCGGCACTGTGACAATGGCGATTGAGCGTGGATTGGTGCACCCTAAAACGCCGGGGGTATTGAAGCTAGATGCGCCGGCGGGCGTGGTGACAGCGACGTATGACATGGACGGGCCGTTCGTGCGCTCAGTGCGGATTACCAATGTGCCATCATATCTGCATGCGACGGGACTTGAAGCTGAGGTCGAAGGGATTGGACGGCTTACGGTCGATGTGGCGTATGGCGGGAATTATTATGCAATTATCGACGCCCAGCAGAATTTTCCCGGGTTAGAGAATTTTCAACCGAGCCAAGTGCTGTCGTGGGCACCGAAGATCCGCAAGGTGTTTGGGGCGAAGTTTCAATTTGTGCATCCGGAGAAGCCCGCCATCAAGGGGTTGAGCCATGTGATGTTTACGGGCAAGACGCTGAAGCCGACCGCGTCAGCACGCAATGCGGTGTTCTATGGTGATAAGGCGATTGATCGCAGCCCATGCGGAACAGGAACCAGCGCGCGCATGGCGCAGTGGGCGGCGCAGGGCAAACTGCGCGAAGGCGAGCGGTTCGTGCACGAAAGCATCATCGGGTCTGAGTTTATCGGGCGCATTGAAGGACGGACCAAGGTTGGCAATTACGATGCGATTATTCCGTCGATTGAAGGGTGGGCGCGGCTGACTGGGTACAACACAATTTTTGTCGATGACCGCGATCCGTACTGGAAAGGCTTTCAAGTGGTGGATGAGATATGAGCCGCGTGCCTGCGATGCCAATCGAGGTTGCTCAATGCTTTGAGGCCTTTCCACCCCGTGTCCAGAAGAGATTGAAGGCGGTGCGGCGCATGATTTTCGATGTAGCGGAAGCGCAAGGCGTTGGACCGCTGATAGAGTCGATCAAATGGGGTGAACCGGCGTATGTTCCTGCTGCTAGCAAGACGGGTACGACGGTGCGACTTGGATGGCACGCGCGGACGCCGGAGGTATGCCGCGTGCTCGTCAACTGCAGGACCACGCTGGTGGCGACGTATCGCGAGCTTTACGGATCGGTGCTGGCGTTTGAGGGGCAACGCGCGATTGCGCTGCCTGTTTGCGATGAGCCGTCCGACGAAGCGCTCAGGCACTGCATTGCGCTGGCCTTGACGTATCATCGAAGTAAGTCACGCTCAGACTCGTGACGATCCATACGTCTCAAGCAACCAGGGGATAAGGCGCAACAATGCAAACGCGATCCATCGATGCTGGAGTGCTGCATGTGACGTACCGCGAGTACGGTGCAAGCGATGGGTGGCCCTGTGTGTTGGGGCACGGATTTCCCTATGACGTTGAAGCCTATGCCGACGTGGCGCCGATGCTGGCCGCCAGAGGTGCGCGGGTGATTGTGCCGTATCTGCGCGGCTATGGACCAACGCGTTTCCTGTCAGCGACGACGCCACGGTCGGGCGAACAAGCGGCGCTTGGCGCAGATTTGCTTGCACTGATGGATGCGCTGAAGATCGAACGCGCCGTGGTTGGAGGCTATGATTGGGGCGGTCGCGCGGCGTGCATCGTTAGCGCGCTTTGGCCCGAGCGAGTCGTGGCACTGGTGAGCGGCAATTCTTATAATGTTCAAAACATCGCGCGGTCGGGCGAGCCGATAGCCGCGCGGGAGGAAGCATCGCTTTGGTATCAATATTATTTCCATGCCGAGCGCGGGCGGGCAGGACTGACAAAAAATCGACGCGAGATTGCCGAGTTGTTGTGGCGGATGTGGTCGCCCAAGTGGGGGTTCACGGCGGAGACGTTTGCTGCCACCGCGCCGTCGTTTGACAGTGCAGATTTTGTTGACGTGGTGATCCACTCGTATCGGCATCGCTTTGCGTTGGTGCCGGGAGATCCGCAAGTGGCAGAGATCGAGACGCGGCTCGCGGCACAACCACGGATTTCGGTGCCGACGATCGCGATCGATGGCGATGCCGATGGCGTTAACAGTGGTACGGCCCATCATAGGCGCATGTTTGCAGAACCATTCGAGCATCGCGTGTTTCGTGATGCGGGGCACAATCTGCCGCAAGAACGCCCGCTGGATTGGGTGCAAGCGGTACTTGACGCACGAGCGCTGGCGGCAACGCGCGGCTAATTAAAGCGCCTCAATCGACGATGAAGAGTTTGGCACCTGTGGTGGTTGACGAGCGATGGGCCGGATCGCCGAAGTCGGAGACCTGATAGCTCATGCCTGGTGTGAGCGTGAATTTGCGACCGTCTTTTAGTTCAGTCAGTAATTCGCCTTCAAGCACATAGAGAATGTGGCCGCGATCGCACCAGTGATCGGCGACATATCCGGGCGAATATTCGACCATGCGAACACGCAGGTCGGCGTTGTTTTGCGTGCGCCAAATAGCTTTGCCACTGTCGCCTGGATGTTCCGTTGTGGGGACGTGCTTCCAGTTTGTGACGGTGAAGGGAAGCGTTGGAATTTTCATGCGTGGTTGATCCT
>JABFRJ010000224.1 GCA_013141255.1 Hyphomicrobiaceae bacterium | reverse complement strand
GACTATTTAGTTAACGATCCGGTATCGAATAGATCACACGCCGGTTGGGGGGAGCGGAACATGGTTCCAATCCTGGCGCGCGTGGTCCCGTACCGTCCTACCCCCGGGGGAGTACTGCGTGCCCGAATTAAGTTTTGTATCCACGCGCTATCGTATGAGCGCGAAAGGTTTTATTTTTGGCGGCTGCCTCGCCGCAATAACGGTATTTATGGGCGCTTCGGAAATGACTGCGGCCTCAGGTCAGACGCGTTCTATCTCCTTATACAATATTCACAACAAGGAAACGACGACTGTTCTGTTCAAAAAGGACGGCCAATATGTCCAGTCTGCACTCGATAAAATAAATTGGGCGATGCGCGATTGGCGCAAGGACGAGCAGACCAAAATGGACCCAGGGCTGGTCGATTTGCTCTGGGAGATCCATGCAGAACTGGGGTCACGCGAGCCAATTCACATCATCTCCGCATTTCGCTCACGCGGTACCAATGACATGTTGCGCAAAACAGTGGGCGGCCAGGCCAGCGAAAGCCGCCATATTCTCGGACGCGCAGCCGACGTCCATTTCCCAGACGTACCTTTAAAAAATTTGCGCTACTCCGCCCTAATCCGCGAACGTGGCGGCGTCGGCTATTATCCAACCTCCGCCATTCCATTTGTCCACGTCGATACCGACCGTGTCCGACATTGGCCACGGCTCCCCCGTTACGAATTGGCGCTTTTATTCCCGAATGGAGAAACCAAGCATCAGCCCTCGGAAGGTGGTGCCATTTCGATCGAGGATGTCCGCGTAGCTCAAGCGCGACATCGCGATCTCGCGGTCCAAGTGGCGGCGTTCCACGACAATCGCAACACACCGACCGCGTCGGTGGCATTGGTCGCCTTGGACCGACAACCAGCGCGTCCAGCACGAACATCACCCTCCGCCCAAATGGCGGCATTGGTACCGTCCCCACCTCTGGCTGATCGCCCTAGCCGCTTAACTGGCCCAACCGATGCTGACCGCAATGGCTTGTCTAACCTACTTCAAAACGTAGCATTCGGGCCAGAACCACAACTTGTCCGCAGCCCTACGCTTGCCACTCGAAATCGCCCAGCCGAACCTCGCATTGCAACATTAATGCCGCCACCATTGCCGACGACCTTGACTGCTTCGGACATGCCGACAAATTCGGGATGGGGTAATGGCTTTGTTCAAGCCCCGGCCTTCGACGAAGAGCATCCAGAAGAACTATCGTATCGGCCATTCCCGATCGCCCCACTACTAACTGTGACTGCATCTGCCGATGATCCGGCGCTACTACAAATGACACACCCCGATGTGGCGCGCACCTTTGACCTCCTCGATAGTGCTGGCTCTATGCCCCCCATGCGCATGCGCCCTTCGACTCAGGTCGCCGCCGCGATGTGGAGTCAATCGTTCGCTGGAGAAGCTATAAATTTGAATTCATTACAAAATGACGGAGCCGTCGGACTTGCATCGCTCAAGGGGCGAAGCGTAAAAACACAATAAGACCACCTGGCGACGGTCTATTGCCTAACGCTGACTAAATCGGCCCATATTTAGTCTCTATTTCAAGCGAGATCGGCGCTATAAGCCGTAACAGTCCAGTGAATGCACGGGCTGGCGGACGGCAATGCGCCGGTGTGCCAAATGAACTAAAATCATGAGCAGGAGACAGTTTGTGTCGATTTACACCACCCGGTACTTCCTCTCGCTCGGTAACGTGGCATTCTCCTTGGTCCTGGGCGTAATCGCCTTGGTCCTTTGCTACGCAACTTTTCCAAACCTCACGCTATCTCTCTTTAAAGGCGCTCAGGGCATAAAAGAGTGGATCGTTTCTCTGACCGGCAATCCACAGTACGAGATCATTGGTCGCACCGTTTTACACGAAAGCTCGATTGTTCTGATGGGCTTCACGTTGCTGTCGCGTATTATCGTTGGCGGCATCATCGCGCTCAGCAGCCGTCTAATTCACGGTCGTATCCCATAAATAAATCGCCTGCCTCCATCATCACCGCAGGGTTTACGAACCCTTAGGACCCGGCACGTTACGATGCGATAGGAGCGCAATTATCCTTTGCGCGACTTGGTTCGTGCGTGAAGGAGATTAAGCAGACAATGGGGCTGTTCGACGAAAGCGACAAACACGCTGCTGCCCCCATCAAGCCGCGGCCCCATGATCGTGACACACCCTCGCTTGGTTTAAGTTGGGGTACAGGCCCAGTTGCGAACTGGATGACGGGATCACAGCCAAGATCGAACGAAGCATCAACAACTTATAAACCCAGCACGCCAATCAAAATGGCAGGCATTCGCCAGCGTCTCATCAACAAGCGCATTCCGCGCACCTTAATTGCACTGCCGCTCGCAGCATTCGGCATCGCTTTACTATTGTTGGGCATCGCTATGATCGTAACGACGATTGCGGTGCCAAACCCAATGGCACTGCGCAAAGACGAACCAACCCCGACTATTCGCATCCTAGCCGCAGACGGAAGCTTGCTAATCGAGCGCGGCCAACCTTACGATTACATCCCCGTTGACTTGCTCCCGCAACACACGGTCAACGCCATTGTCGCAACCGAAGATCATCGTTTCTTCCTTCACTGGGGTCTTGACCCTTGGGGCCTGTTTCGAGCCGCATTCGCAAACCTCAGAGCTGGACGCTACGCTCAAGGGGGCTCAACACTCACCCAACAACTTGCCAAAAATCTCTTCTTGTCGTCCGAACGCCGCTTAAGTCGAAAAATAGAAGAACTCTATCTCGCCCTCTGGTTAGAACTGCGCTTGTCAAAAGCCGACATACTCGAACTCTATATCAATCGGGTATACTTCGGTGGCGGTGCCTATGGAATTGAGGCTGCGGCACAACGATACTTCGGAAAAAGCGCCCGCAACCTCAATTTAACTGAAAGCGCTGTACTCGCCGGCCTTCTAAAAGCACCATCAAAATTTTCTCCGCTTTCTAGTCCGACGCTCGCTCGAAATCGTGCGAAAACCGTCATAAACCGGATGCATTTGGCTGGCTACCTAAGTGCCGTCGAAGAAACTGCAGCCATCGCAACAGAAATCACGTTCACGGATGTAAATCCGACGCGTGAGATTACCGGCATTGAATTCGCGATCGACCATGTGCTTGAACGGCTCCCCACACTTCAAGGTAGTCACGCCAAGGCCATCATCGTCGAAACAACTATTGATGCAACACTCCAACGCTCCGCCCAACGTACCGTTTCAGCCATAGTCACGACCGAGGCAGACGTAAGCCAAGCATCTCAAGCTTCAATGATTCTAATGGAACCAACAGGCGCCATCGTGGCACTGGTCGGCGGCGCAAATTATTCGGACAGCCAATTCAATCGCGCGATTAAAGCCAAGAGACAACCAGGATCAACTTTCAAACCGTTTGTCTATTTGACTTCCCTTGAAGCCGGCATGAGACCCGACAGCGCCGTCTACGATCTACCAATCACTATCAACGGCTATAGCCCGCGCAATGACGACGGTTCTTTCAAAGGCGCAATGACAATGCGGCAGGCGCTCGCCAACTCGGTCAATTCAGTGGCAGTGCGCCTCATGCTCGATGCCGGCATCAAAAAAACCGTCGCAACCGCAAACCGCCTTGGTATAAAGTCAGAACTCCGCGAAGGCCCCTCCCTTGCACTCGGCACATCCGAAGTAACGCTCGTGGAACTAACGAGTGCTTACGGAGTGTTGGCAAGTGGTGGTTTAGCACTCGAACCACACGTAATTCGATCAGTCAAAACAAGTTCAGGAGAAATACTGTACCAACGCCCCATCGATATCCGGAAGCAAGTTGTAAAACCAGACGATGTCGGCGCAATGAATGACATGTTGAACGCAACCCTCGTGTCCGGAACTGGGCGCCGCGCCGCGATCGCACGACACCCAGCAGCAGGAAAGACTGGCACCAGTCAGGATTTTCGTGACGCGTGGTTCATTGGCTATACGGCTCACTACGTTGCAGGCGTATGGTTCGGAAACGACAACGGTCGGCCAATGAATAGAATCGTCGGTGGGAATTTGCCAGCCCGAGTATGGCGCGATGTCATGATACCAGCACATTCAAATCGGACACCGAAGTCACTGCCCGGAACTGAAACGGCACAATTACCCCGCGATTCCAAGGACGGGGTATCACACACCGAAAACGATCCAATCGCCCACCTAATGAAAGCTGACCAAACTCCATTTAAGTCCAATCACCCAATACATAATGACCGCAACAATCCAGTCGCTATGAACCCATCAGTCGAGAGACTTGCCGCGCCTTCAAAAACCTCCCAAGACAAACAAATCGATAAAAATTTTCTCGGCAAAGTGCTGGGTGGGTTACCTGCAACTTCAGGTCCAATTGTCACCGAAGCAGCAATGGTAACAGCCAACGAAACCATCAAGCCACGAGTAAACGCTCAAGTCACCCAAGAACAAGCACCGCAAGCCAGGGCGGGCTTCAATCCTCGGGCGTTGCGAGAAGCACTCGGCCAGTCACCAACCGATGACTCGATCGGCGAAACTCAGCGACTGCCAAAAATCCAACAACCGCCAGGCATGATGGGCCTCGGCTTGCCTCGTTAGGCAACCAAAAACTAACGTGGCGCATATCGATGCAAATCCAAGCCATGCAGACGTAGCCATTGCCGCTGCATCTCCATATTTGGCAGCGTCTGTTCAACCAGTGCCCAGAACCGAGGACCGTGGTTCATTTCACCAAGATGCGCAACCTCATGCGCAGCCACATAGTCGAGAACATCCGGTGGCGCCAAAATAAGCCGCCAGGAAAACGACAGCGCTCCAGCACTGGAGCATGAACCCCATCGGCTCCCTTGGTCACGCACGCTCAATTTCTTGGGTCGCAAACCAAGTCGGTCCGCATGGTAGCGCACACGGGCGTCCAAATCCTGACGCGCCTCGGAATATAGCCAGTCCTTGAGCCGACGGCTAGCATGTACCGGGTCACCGCGCACAGCCAGAACAGAAAATGCCCCATCGACTTGATTGATCGAAACCACCGGTCCACGCTCAGCCGTACCGATAAATTTCAGACGGCAAATCGTGCCGCGGACCGGCATCAGCGCGCCATCAACAAAACCAACTGCAACAGGTAACGCACCAATTCTGCTTTTGACCCAATCAACATGCGAGGCAACAAACCGTCCCGCTTCAGCTAGATTGCAGCGCAGAGGCACGGTGACAATTACAACACGGCGCGCTTGATGCACACGCAGTGTCATACGCCGCGCCGCTGAGTGACGGCGAATTTCAACAGGGATATCGAGACCACTCACAGCGAGCGCCATTGAACGCCTGTGTTCATTGTCGCGCGCCCGTGCAGATAAGCGCTTTGAACTGCTTGCATTAGGCATCGTCGGCCCTCACGGTGCTCGCGTACAACGCCCCCGTCTACAACAATCGAGCAAATAACTACTCAGAAATCATCGCAACGACGAGATGACATCACTTTGCACGACAGACATTTCATACGACAATCAAACAATCACAACAAACAACCAATTATTCACAATAGGCCAAATGTAACACTCAATTATGGCTACGACAGCCAAAAACATTTGCCCGAAAAGCAAACGCAGGAGCTTGTGGCCCCTGCGTAACTATTATGCGCTCAATGTCGACGATAATCTCTATTCGGCCGCTTCGGAGTTATGGCGAATATTCTTCACATCTCTGTCAACCGAACCCTTCAAGCCTTTGACTTCAAATCGCTCCAACATCTCAATGGTCGCCTTGTTGAATGCCGACCACATCTGCAACGATGCAGATGAAAATGCCAAACTAAGCGGCATGAAAGATTGCAATTGCTGCATAGCTTTAGGAGTACCAATTGCTTCGATACCTTTTTCCTTAATTTTTGCCGCCATAGCATCAGGCTGCAAATCGTTGGCCGGCGGCAAGGTGAACAACAACGATGGATCCGGCAAATCGAGTCCCGCATCATCAGGCGCGTGAACCACAGGCTTCTGAAGTACTGGATTAAAGTGCGTCAAGGTAGGTTGACCGCGAGTCCTCGCATCAAAACGACGAAGGAAAGCCCTCATCCGTGGTGCAATCTCCGAACGAAATCTTGATCCATTGAAAACGCCATAGTGCCCAACCTTTGGACACTCGAAATGCAATTTATTTTCGGCAGGTATATTGTGGCAAAGATCGAGGGCCGCGCTGCATTGACCAATGCCAGTGATGTCGTCGTTTTGCCCCTCAATTGTCATCATCGCTACACGGCGAACTTTACCGAGATCTATCAATTCACCGCGATGACGTAACTCACCCTTCGGCAAACGATGTTCGACGAACACGCTCTCAATTGTCTGCAGGTAGAATTCCGCAGTCAAATCCATCACAGCCAGATATTCGTCATAGAACTCGCGATGTTTCTCAGCATTGTCGCCATCACCACGCACCAAATGTACAAACAATTCACGATGGGCATTCACGTGCCTATCCAGGTTCATCGTCATGAACCCAGTCAATTGTAGGAACCCCGGATACACTGGACGTCCAAACCCGCGCGATGGCCAAGGCACAGTCGTAATCACATTGCGCCTAAACCATTCGGTTCCCTTCTTTACAGCCAGATCATTCACTGCCGTTGGATTAACACGCGTATCAACGGGCCCACCCGCCAACATCACCGACAACGGTACGTGAGGATCATCTGCTGCTTCCATCGACGCAATAGCTGCTAGAACCGGCACTGAGGGTTGGCAAACAGCAAACACATGAACATCACCACCGAAGTGGCGAAAAATATCACTTAGCGTATCAACATAATCATCAAGATCAAATGTGCCAGCTGTCAGCGGCACGTCACGTGCATCCTGCCAATCTGTAATGTAGACCTCATGGTCAGGAAGAAAGGTCTCGACAGTGCCGCGCAGAAGTGTTGCGTAATGTCCAGACATTGGCGCAACAAGCAGAAGTCGCGGATCTTTCCCGCGTCGCGCCTCTGGAACGTCACGTTTAAAATGGATGAG
Organism: Hyphomicrobiaceae bacterium; assembly: GCA_013141255.1. GTDB lineage: Bacteria > Pseudomonadota > Alphaproteobacteria > Rhizobiales > Hyphomicrobiaceae > JABFRJ01. The sequence continues at coordinate 11,744 of JABFRJ010000224.1, read as the reverse complement.
CTTACAAAACGGCTTCTGCCAAACAATTTCTTCCGTCACATCAACTTCAATGCCGTCGACCTGGGTCGTCGGAAGATCGAAACTCGGCTTTTCATATCGACGGGTCGTACGCTCAAAAACCTCGCAAGCAGCGAGCGTACTGCGCACAGCCGGATTTTGGCTAAAGACATTCATCGGATGATTGAGCATCATGCGATAGCCGTTAGCCGCTGCACGAGCAGGCCGCACGGCCGCATGAGTAAATTCGTACCAGTGATAGAGCATCGTTCGGTCTACACTTTCCGCTTTAAGAGCTATCGGGCATCCGTCATGAACAACAGTGTGGCCGAAAATTGCTGCGATGCAAAAGGTAACTGACGGGTGAGGCTCAGGCTATCGGGTTTTTGTCATAATTAAGTTGTACACGTAACGCAGTTAACACCAACACATTGGTTGATTCGCCAATCTGTTGAAAGAGTTAACGACGCGATACGACAATCTAGTCCAAATGCACACTGATTTCGCGAACTAAGTCCTCCAAACTCGTTGTATACGGCACATGGGCAGCATAAGCCCCGTCCCGATTCATGATATAGTAGAGCGATGCATGCTCAATCACGTGTCCAATCGGCAACAAAGGATCGACGATTTTCTTGTAGTAGAGCTTGTATTTACTGGATAAGTCGTTGATTTCATTAACCGGGCCAGTCAAGGCGACAGCTCTCGGCAAGTGTTTTTCTAAGAATGCCTGCAAACGTTCAGGCCCGTCATGCTCCGGATCTAGACCCACAAAATAAACAGAGATCACGTCTGACCGCGCCCCAAGGCGCTGCAGCGCAGCACCTAAAATAGTCAGAGCAGCAACCGAAATTCCGTCATCAGCTGTAGCTCCAAAGTAGAGTATGCTCACCCTTCCGCGGAGGTCCGCATCGCGCACGACCTTGCCCGCAGAAGTCTTTAACGCAAACGTCCCACCAACCTCCGCCTCGCCTATCGCAGCAACTGAACGCGGGGGTGCCCGACCAACCATCGACGCCATCGCGAGACTTATAAGAACAGCAATACCGAAGAATATAATGCGTAACTTCTGCCTCAAGCGTTTCGAGCCCTTTTACAGAATGAAATTCAACGGGCACATCTGTTGGCGTCCAAGCTCATTTCCGCTAACGATCGCGCCTCTAACTCAATGCCCTAAGCGAACAAGTACGAGCACCCGAAACGACACATGAACAACAGCTCAATGATCGACCTACCAGGTACCTTCTGGGATCGATCGAGTAGCCGTCTACGGCTTCAAACATCAGTCCGACTACGTTGGTTCGCAGTTTTCGGACAGCTGGTCACAGTAGGTATCACGCATCTAGCATTCGGCTTCAAACTACCACTGGGCCTATGTCTCGCTGCAATAGCATTTTCAGCTTGGGTAAATATTTTTCTCCGCATCCTTCTCCCAATCACGTATCGGTTGGGCAATAGATTGGCAACTGGCCTGCTTGCCTATGATTTAATTCAGCTTGCTGCTTTGCTCTACCTGACAGGTGGCATTGAAAATCCATTTGTTTTTTTGCTGGTAGCGCCAGTCACCGTATCCGCGTCGACGCAGCCCATCGGCTCGACCATTGCACTCGGTTTATTGGCAGCCGCAACGACCATATTCCTTATATTTTGGCATCTGCCATTGCCTTGGCACGATTCCGCCCCCTTTGCATTGCCGTCCCTTTTTAAAATCGGCATTGCAGCATCGATCATTGCAGGCATGGCATTCCTTGCATTTTACGCTTGGCGGCTATCGCGCGAAACCCTGCAAATGTCAGAAGCCCTTGCAGCAACCGAAAGCGTCTTAGCCCGCGAGCAACGCCTACACGCCCTTGATGGACTGGCGGCTGCCGCAGCCCATGAACTTGGCACACCACTAGCAACCATCACAGTGGTTGCCAAAGAAATGGGACGCGCCATACCAAAAGACAGCCCACTCGCTGACGACCTCATTCTCCTCCAGACACAAGCCATCCGCTGTCGCGAGATATTGCAGAAACTTACTAAAAGTCCAGGCGACCAAGACCCTCTCCACGCTCAGTTGACCGTAACACAGTTGATTGAAGAGGCTTCTGCCCCCTACCGAGATCTCAAAGCCAGAATTCGAATAGACTCACGACCAAGCGACGGTGCCCCTCCAGACGCTCACGTAGAACCATTTGGCCAACGACACCCCGGCGTAATCTATGGCATCGGAAACTTGATTGAAAATGCCATCGACTTTGCCAACGGCAGCGTCGACGTTATGGGACGCTGGTCCGCAAATGAAATCGCAATCGTCATTCGCGACGACGGCCCCGGCTTCGCCACCGATGTCATGGATAGCCTAGGCGACCCCTATATCACGACCCGTTCATCTCGCTCGCGATCCGCCAAAGAAGATGGAGCATCCGCAGGGCTTGGTTTGGGATTCTTTATCGCCAAAACACTGCTGGAACGATCAGGCGCACGGCTAGTCTTAGAAAACAGGCATCCCCCGGAAACCGGTGCGATAGTGACTGTCACCTGGTTACGGACCATCTTCGAACGCTCACCCGACGAAAACATGTGGCGTTTACGAAAAGGACCAATGTCGCAACTTTTACCAACCAATAGCACTTGAAAACCTTGACGCACGCCTCCGAACCCGCGACGAACCCCTAAAGCCTAAGGCCTGTTGAGCAGTGAGGGGCTTTAGGTTCCGCACCGACGTCGCTATAGTCGGTCAACACAGAGGAGACCGCCGTGTCAGAAGACTTGACCTTCAAGCCGGATGAACTGCCCGACGACCGCTCGTTGGTGATCGTAGACGATGATCGGGCATTTTTGCAGCGCCTTGGCCGCGCAATGGAACAGCGCGGTTTTGAAGTACGGATGGGCGCTTCCGTCGCCGAAGGGATCGAGTTGTTCAAGCAAAAACCGCCAGCCTTCGCGGTCGTCGATCTACGTCTTGAAGACGGCTCAGGCCTCGATCTCCTGATCGAACTAAACAAATTGCGCCCCGACAGCCGCAGTGTGGTCTTAACAGGTTACGGGAATTTTGCGACAGCCGTCACCGCCGTAAAGCTCGGCGCAACCGACTACTTAGCCAAGCCAGCAGATGCAGATGAAGTAACTGATGCCCTATTGGCCGCGCCAGGTGAACGCGCGTCCCCCCCAGAAAATCCAATGTCTGCCGACCGTGTACGTTGGGAACATATTCAACGCGTCTATGAACTCTGCAATCGCAACGTCTCAGAAACTGCACGGCGCTTAAACATGCATCGTCGCACTCTGCAACGTATTTTAGCAAAGCGCGCGCCGAAATAACAGGTCATCCGCAATGAAAAAGCTGCCCGCCCGCGCAAACGCAATCGCGGTTCCTTTGGTGTTGACGATGATCATGTCGTTCATCATCTCTGGGATATCCACATACCGCGCGACCGGTGCCGCACCGATATTCCTATCGACTTGGATGTATTCATGGCTGCTTTCTTGGGCCATAGCTTTCCCAACCGTGGTATTTGTCCTGCCGCTAACGCGCAAAATTGTCGCCAATTTTGTCGAACAGACTGCCCCAAGCAAATAGGCAGCAACGACCTTCCTTCGCGATTATTCACGCACGCTCTTTTCCAATACAATGCCAGGATCGGCCAAAGCGTGCAGCCTGATAGCAGCAGTTCGAGCAAACTGCAGCAAAATTGCCTTCCGCCGTCCACTAGATAACCGATGCTCCGGCGCCGACCTAACAACCTCACCACCAAATCGATCGGCAACAATAAGACCAACATCTTCAGGAATAAGTTCTCGTGGAAAATCCGATTGCACAGCAAAAAAGAACCGATCACAATAGTCTCTGTATTCCGGCCATTTTTGATCCGAACGATAGTCTATGACCGAAGACTTAATCTCAACGATCCAAATCTCCCCCGCTGGTGAAAGAGCGGCGAGATCGGCACGACGTCCGTTGGCCAGTGTAAATTCCGCCATCCGACAATAGCCATGCGCGTGCAGCACACGACCGGCCCCGCGCGCGATGGCCAATGCCGCAAGTGACTGACGCCCATCGTCCTGCGGTAGATCAGAAATAAATTCAACAGAATCTGCCTCAGACATAAATTTTGCCCTTTTCCTGTCGCCTCTGCAGGGCGCAAACTACCAGACGAATAGCAACACGCGAAGCAGCAAGGAATAAGTAGATGGTGTTCTGGCGCGGACAACGTAACAAAGACCAGAACGAAATTACCGCGCCAGAACAAACAGAGATACCGACATCTTCAACCAATAGAGCCCCAGAGCCATTATCGATCGAACGCTTGAAACGTGTAGTTGACCCAAACACACTCGGCTTCAAAACGACGGACGATCTGACCCCCATCACAGGCCTTATAGGGCAAGACCGTGCACTCGCTGCCATCGAATTTGGCACTGAAATGCGAGCCCACGACTACAACATCTTCGTCTTAGGTCCACCAGCCTCTGGCAAACATACGGCCCTAAAAACGCAACTCCAGAAAAAAGCGCTCACCTCGTCGACGCCGAATGACTGGGTGTACGTCTACAATTTTGACGAACCCAATCAACCGCGTGCACTTCGACTTCCAACAGGGCGAGCACGTAAATTCGCAAAATCTATGATAGCGGCGATAGACGAGTTACGCGCAGTCGTTCCATCGGTGATTGAGAGCGAAGACTATCAATCAAGACGCCGTGCCGTCGACTCAGTCTACGAGGCACATCACGAGAAAGCTCTCGAAACTCTAACACAGAAGGCGGCAGTCAATAACATCGCCATTCTGCGCACACCGCAAGGATTTGCTATGGCCCCCATGCATGAGGGCAAGATTGTTAAACCAGAAACCTTCAACGCGTTGCCTGATAGCATGCGCGCAGAAAAGCAAGCGCAGATCGTGGCATTCGAAACCGAACTTGCTGAAATTCTGAGGCGCCTGCCAAAATCAGAAAAAGAGCGCCGAGCCAAAGTCGTAGCGTTAAATGAAGACGTTTCACGTGCAGCTGTTACCGGAGCTTTGGATGACGTGATTGCGGCCTTCCGCGACGTACCAAGTATTGTGACACATTTACAAGCAGCAGCCGTCGACCTCGTCCGCAACATCGCAATCTTCATCCCCACCCACGAACAAGATAGCGGCCCCATTCGAGAGCCTGCCGATACGACAAGGGACGTTCGCTATCGTCGTTATCTCGTAAATGTCGTTGTCGCGAACAATTCAGGACCCGACGCAGAAAGTAATGACAATGGCACCGGCGCTCCTCTGATTGATGAACTCAATCCAAACTATGGCAATCTGATTGGTCGAATTGAGCACGTCGCCCAAATGGGCACTATCATGACAGATTTCTTGTTGATCAAACCAGGCGCACTGCACCGAGCCAACGGTGGCTATCTATTACTCGATGCTCGCAAATTACTGACATCACCATTCGCATACGATGCCCTCAAACGCGCTCTCAAATCACGCGAGATCCGCATTGAACAACCAGCCGAGGCGGCAGGCCTGCTCGCTCCACAATCACTCGATCCAGAGCCAATACCGCTCAACGTCAAAGTCATCCTCACTGGCGAACGCGAGACTTTTTATCAACTCCACCAACTCGATCCTGATTTCGGCGGCCTATTCAAAGTTCAAGCCGATTTCGATGATACCATCCAACAAACAACAGACAATCAACGCGCTTTCGCTCAAATCCTCGCGTCAGTGGTTGTTGAGCATAAGTTACGACCACTGACGGCCTCAGCTGTCGCCCGCGTGATAGAGCACGGAGCACGTTTAGCGGATGATCAAGACAAGATATCGATTGCATTAGGAATAATCTCCGACGTGGTACGTGAATCCGACTACTGGGCATCAAAAAACAACCACAGCACAATCGAAGCATCCGACGTGTCTCATGCCATCGATACTCAGATCCAACGTGCAGACCGTATCCGCGACCACGCCCAGGAAACCGTCGAACGCGGCCTCATACTCATCGATACCGATGGCGGAAAGATTGGCCAAATTAACGGGTTAGCCGTCTTACAAATCGGAAATTTTTCGTTCGGACGCCCCAATCGAATCACGGCACGTGTGCGCATGGGGTCCGGAAGGATCGTCGACATCGAACGCGAAGCAAAACTTGGCGGTTCGCTCCATACCAAAGGCGTGATGATCCTCTATGGCTTTCTCGCCGGCCGATACGCTCAAGACTTCCCCCTTGCCCTCGGCGCAACACTAACATTCGAACAGAGCTACGGCGGAGTCGACGGCGATAGTGCGTCATCAGCCGAACTCTATGCACTGCTTTCAGCAATTGCCGAAGCACCGATCCGTCAAGGACTTGCAGTCACGGGATCAGTCAATCAATGGGGTGAGGTCCAAGCCATCGGCGGCGTAAACGAAAAAATTGAAGGCTTCTTTGATATCTGTAAAGAACGAGGTCTTACAGGCGGACAAGGCGTTCTAATCCCCAAATCGAACGCACAACATCTTATGCTGCGTGACGACGTAATATCGGCAGCGCGCTCTGGAAAATTTCATATTTACCCAATCGCACATGTGGATGAAGGCATTGAACTTCTCACAGGCATCGTAGCCGGCACAAGAACCAGCGATAGGACGTATCCGACAGACTCTCTGAACGCCCGTATCGAACTGAGATTGCGAAATCTTGCCGACAAAGCGCACCAGTTTAGTACCCCCCCGAAATCATAGAACGCCGCCCCTCACACATCATGATATTAACTTCACTTCCACGACCCCAACCCGCAATGATACATGTTGCAGCCGCTGACGAATATCGCGGTAGGATCATCGTGACAATAACGGGCGATTCAGCAGACAATCGCGCGGTAGTCGCAGCAGGCGATCTTGCAACAATTTTCGGATCAACCATTGAGGGACTCTATATCGAGAACACCGAATTATTCCAAGCAGCAGCCCACTCATTCACCAGACAAGTACTGCTATCAGGCCAAATTGCCCCCACACTTGATGCCGAAAATCTAGCGTCCGCTGTCTTTTGCATCGGCCGGAAGGCACTACGGCAATTCAGTCAATCTCTAGTAAAAAACGGCATGAACAGTACCACTAGATCACTTCGAGTCTCCATCGATGTAGCATTAGCAACCGCCTGCACAGAACAAGGCCCATGGAACATTGCTGTTATAGGTAATGCAATTTCTGTCGCTGAACTACCGAAATACATCGACCTGCTGACCCAAACTGTTGGGCTCGCAGCGCTATGGACAGTCCCAAAGAAAAGTCAAACCGACAGAGGTCCAATCGTCATTATAGTCGATCAAGATGAAAATTTACATCCAATGCTACGCTTCGCTGAGCGGTATCGCATCTTAGATCAGGCCAATCCGATCCCGATCACAATCATGATACTGGCGAACAGCATTTATGATCTTGATGACCGCGAAGGACGGCTCCGATTGGCACTCGGCACCTCAACGATCGAAAGCACTCACATCACGATTGAGCGTTCACTCACAACAGCCGAAAACACATTTGACTTCCAGAGCACCATCAGAAAACAAAGCCCGCGCCTAGTCATTGCTCAATCCCATACACTATTGACCGGATCCGCCACCGACACGAGTGACTTCGAATTGGACCTGCCATATCAACTACTAATCGTTCGCTGATCTCAGGCCTTCCGAAGCTTATTACCATCAACAATCCGCTTGCCCAACGACCATCGATGAACTTCCGACGGTCCATCGTAGACGCGAAACGCGCGCACATCTCGATAAATGCGTTCAACCATCGTATCCCGGGTTAAACCCAACCCTCCAAGTACTTGTAGCGATCGGTCCACCACACGGCCAATTGCCTCAGACGCAATAACCTTTGTCATTGAACTTTCCTTCTGCCCTTTCCCTCCTTGGTCCAGCACCCATGCACACTGCCAAATCGCCAACCGCGCTGCGTGCATATCAAGCTCGTTGTCCGCTAACATAAACGACACCCCCTCATGCCCACCCAACGGCTTTCCAAAGGCCAATCGCTCGCACGCATACGCAACAGCAATGTCGTGCGCGCGCTGAGCAGACCCAAGCCATCGCATACAGTGCGTCAATCGTGCGGGCGCTAAGCGTACTTGCGCATATTGAAAACCTTTACCAACTTCCCCCAGCACGTCTTCGCCAGACACCTGCAAATCTTCGATGTCAATCACCGCATGCCCACCCATGAACGAGCAGTCAAGCGTATCAAGCACGCGTGTCAACTTGAACGCGGGATGCGGCAACGGCACCAAGAACATCGTAGCATCTCCCGGGCCATCACCTGTCCGTGCCATAATGATGCCAACGCCTGCGCCTTCAGCTCCGGTGATAAGCCACTTACGACCCGAGATCACCCAGCCGTTGCCATTGGGGCGTGCACGCGTTTTAAGTTGCCCAGGGTCCGACCCAGCTCCTGGCGCAGGTTCAGTCATTGCAAAGCATGACCGCATGTCGCCCATTGCCATCGGCTTCAAATACCGCGCCTTCTGCTCAACCGTTCCAATTTTCGACAACAAATTAATGTTGCCTTCATCAGGAGCCTGAATGTGCAGCGCGACAGGTCCAAGCATTGAGTAGCCCGCCGCTTCAAACAACACAGCCTGCGCCCTATGATCGATACCACGCCCGCCAACCTCGCGCGGCGCATTGATACCAAGTAGTCCAGCCTTCGCTGCAAGCGCATTTAATTCACGCCGCAGTTCGTCGCTCGGGCCATGCGCACCCCAACGTGCGTCATTCTCAAAACGAATGACATCGCGCGCAACAAATGTACGAACCTCGTCAGCCAAGGCAACGACGTCAGCAGGAATTGCAAAGTCCATATCTTCCCCATAACTATTACGTTTTCGAGCAACTTCACGCCGACGTGAGCAACGAACTGAGCTGCAACACTCCAAAAATCGCAATCAATACGCCAATCGCCCTAAGTCCAAAAGCTGCGCTCGATCTCGAGCGTACTAATGCCCGCCCGAGACGCGAAACGGCGATAACAAGTAAAATTTGAATAATGGCGAGTCCAACAAGATAACCGCCAACCACGCTGGTTTCAGTACCGATCACGCTTTCCCCAAATGCTAAACCATGTGCGAGCCCAGCAAACGCAAGCCCGCCGATCAGCCCACCACGCAAACCTCGACCGCGCCAATCCGTATCAAACAGGAGCAACAGACCTGCAGCAATGATACTACCCGCAACAATGACTTCCAGCCCCAGCGGCGCGCCAATGGAATAGCGCCCAGCAACACCGATCATCGACCAAACGGTAAAAATCGTCGCATGAATAACAACGCGCGATTGCCCAACGAGCAACAATCCGAGTGCAATCAAGAACCCGAGATGATCGAACTCAATCACAGGGTGCGCCAAGCCAGATAGCACACCTTGCCCAAAGGTCGTCATTACCTCGCCCCCCATCGGGTGATGAGCAAAGGCGGGATGACTGATGCCTAAGGTAAATATCAAAATGACGAATTTAGAAATGACGTTCTGCCACGGAATGATGGGCATCATGCTCCCCTCCCAACGCGCGATGGCTCTGCGGTACCAATCATACAATCACGTGTGATGAGACTGACCAGCGCAGTTTCATCCAACTCGTCAGTGTCCGCCGGCCGCATCGGCAGCACAATGTACCGCAAGTCCGCTGTAGAGTCGTGAACACGAACCTCACGTGACAACGGAATATCCAGACCAAACTCAGTTAGCACTCCACGTGGGTCAATCACAGTACGCGACCGATACGCCATACTTTTATACCAGGCGGGTGGGACGCCGAGCAGCATTTTCGGATAGCACGAGCATAACGTGCACACGACGACGTTGTGTGTTTCTGGCGTATTTTCGACCACTTTGAATTCCGCCAGCGAACCAATATCGACGTCGAACTCCTTCAGCGCCTCACGCGCATCCCTCAACAACCGCCCCTTGAACTCAGCATCCAACCAAGCCCGCACAACAACTTGAGCTCCAAGCGCAGGCGAACGGCTATCCATTAGATCGATCTGCCGCGCAACTTCGTCGTGGGTGATAATCCCCTTCTCGATCAACAAAAGCCGCAGCGTTTCCTCCAACGCCTCGTAGCCGGACATTTCCACCGCATCATGGTCACGTTGCGGCGCGTGCGGATCCTGACCGTCTCCATGATCATGAGAATGCTCATGGTCGTGCGAGTGATCGTGCGGATCGTGCATCAGACTTTCTCCGACAAATTCTTTTCGTGACGGTCTGCAAACAATGCACTCACGAGCCAATTGGCCGTCAGATCAGCTTCAAGCACATCTCGCGGCGACCCCACATAGCCTGGCCATATTTGCGACTGTTTAAATCGAACCTTGAATAATGGGATACGTGGAACACCCGGCTTGTGATACGCGAGCTTCTCAGGATCACGAAAAACACCAAGTACTTCGACTATTTCGCCGACCTGCCCTCGAAGATACCAAGGCGCACGGCAATGCCCGACCGCAGAACGATCGTCCACCCGAACCAACTGTCCAATTTGAAGAGTGCCGCGATTTTCCATTGAAGTCAGGTCCTTCTCGTCACCATTCAATCGCATCGTTAAGTACGGTGCGACCCGCCGCACGATGGCGTGCCACCACCTCAATCATTTTGGCCTCTACCTCCGCCCTCGTAACAACCTGCTGCTCGATCAACAGATTGCGCATCGCGCGTGCCCATTTTTCATAGTACTCAGTGCTGTCATACGTCTGCTGACCATAGTCTTCGATGGTTCGTCGCATCGCATCGACGGTCCAAAAATTTTTGCGTGCATAAAGCAGGATCATTACAGCGTCCACGCGTTTTTCCCACAAAGCCAGATCATGTTCAGATCGGTCGATGGGGCCAAAATCAAGACCACCCACATCGTGCACGGCTCGCCCGCCCGCATCAGTGCGCACATGGGTCCGCTTCATATCATCAACCATAAACGACTCCGAAATCTCACACCGAGCATCATATGAAGATCAACGCTTCGACGCCTTTAAGTCAAGGCAACTGCGCCATCCCCCTTGCACTTTCAACAAACCCACGGCAACACTCCGCCGCCATGATATCAAAAACAATCCGCCCATGTGTCGGCGTAATCCTCGCAGGTGGCCTATCGCGCCGCATGTTTGCCAATCAGACCGCCGACAACCCCCAGTCTGGCGACAAAGGATTGCTGCGTCTTGGCACTGCCACCATGATTGACCATGTGGTAACCCGGCTACAGCCACAAATCTCCAGGTTAGTAATCAACGCAAATGGCGATCCAAGCCGCTTTACTGCCCTCAGCCTACCTGTAATCGCTGATCCAATTGACGGCTTTGTCGGCCCCCTTGCAGGAATACTTGCCGGGTATCGTTGGGCTGAAACCAATTCTCCCGAGGCAACTCACATAATCTCAGTGTCAAGCGATGCGCCATTTCTGCCGACCGATCTTGTGCGCCGCCTCGCAGCTGACGCACAAATACATCCCACCGCTATTATTCTAGCTCGATCACGCGGCGAACTTCATCCCGTCATAGGGTGCTGGCCGATCTGCCATGCCCAAGATTTGGCTCAAGAACTCGACGCCGGCGTCCGCAAGATTGTACGCTGGACCGACCGCCATGGTACCCGCGGTGTTGATTTCGCCGATCAAATCTTCGGCGGTGAGCATGTCGACCCATTCTTCAACGCTAATACCCCTGAAGAGTTCGCTGAAGCCACACGCCTCCTTGCGCGAGAGTCACATCCGAGATGAAAGCAATCCACATGCCGGATGGCACAC
>JABFRJ010000426.1 GCA_013141255.1 Hyphomicrobiaceae bacterium | reverse complement strand
AAGGTACGATTGCGGCTGTCATGATATCCTGCGGTGTCGATAGTTCCACGCGAGCCAGGCCAGGATAGGCAGTCCGTGGGCAAATGACAGTCCGTAGTGATACCACTGCCTGATGCCGCTTTCGGCCAAGGGAAAAAAGGCGAAGTAGGTGGGCAGAAGGACGGGGGCTAGGAGTAGCGGGCGACAGGCGATGGCGGCGGCGAGGGGCAAGAACCAGAGCGCATACCAGGGGAATTCGGTGGGCGAGAGGTAAAAAAGGGCGGCTGTGCTGACGAGTGCGCGCGTGATCAAATCGCGCAGACTGGCGATTGGGGTGCATGTTTGAGTGAAAACGATTGCGCAGGTTGCGAGGACGAGTACAGCGCGTAGGATTTGGTCGCTTGGGATGGATGTGGGGAGCGTGGCCCAGAACGTCCAAGTGATCCAAAGGTAGAAGGGGTTGTTCATGGCCCAACCGCCGGCGTAGGCGGTGAGTCCGGACCCCGACGCGAGGGTAGAGTAGAGTAGCGGCCCCAGAACTGCGAGCGTTGTGATTGCGCCAACGCTCAGCAATACTGCAATTTTTCGTGTGTCGGGCCAAAGTTGACGGATGAACAATGGAACCAGAAGCAAGGGCCAGACTTTTATGCCCACGGCAAGCGCTAAGCTTGTTGCTGCTAAGGCGGGGCGCCTGGCCGAGACGAATATCACCGAGCCTAAAATAAAGGGTGGTAGGGCTGCGTCAATGTGGGCTTGATTGGCGGCGACTATGACAACGAGCGGATTTAGCCAATAGGCGGCGGCCCACAATGGCGACAAACCGTTGGCGCGTAGCAGAGTGATTAGAAGCGCAACAGTGGTGATGTCTGACGCGAGCAGGATGAGGCGAAGGCCGTCGAGGCTCCAAGGTGTTAGTGAGTGCGCGATGGCAAATAGTAGTTGGGCGAAGCCTGGGTATATTGAGCGGTATTCGGGAAAATTAATACCAGCGAGTATCGTGTTGCCGGTGCGGGCGAGCGCGGCGAGATGGCTGGCTTTGACGGCATCTGCGGGCGCTATGGCGTAGGGATTGTGGCCGCTGGCGAGGACCGCGCCGTCCCAGAGGTAGCGGAAATGGTCTGTTTCGGCGATGGCTATGGTGCCCAAATGGCAGATGCGCATTGCGATGCCCGTCGCGATCATGCCTGCGAGCAATAATCGTGTTGGTGGCAGGCGCGCAAGTGATGGCATGGCGGCGAAAAGAATCGCGCCGGGGAAAATCAATAGCGCCATCAGTGTAAGAGCCGGGCGCCATTGATGGACTTCAACATGCGTGATGTAGCGTGAGGCCTTGGCGAGGATAATTTGCGAGATGACGAGTAGTATTGCCAGCGCAAACAGGCAAACAACTGACGCAGCGCTGTGCGTCTTGCCTGTGTTGGTTGTTCCGATTTGGCTTCGCACCGATTGTGGCTCAATCACGAAATATTTCCATCGTGGTGGCGCTGGCGCTGTTAGTTCGCTTTCGCAATTGCACCGCTTTCGTTGATGCTCCAGTCATATTGATCTTCGCCTATTTTGGTCATGTTAGCGAGTTTGGTGGCGAGGGGGGCGGTCGCGTATTTTTTGACATGCGCGATGACGCCTGCATCATTGCCGCCGAAATCTTCGACGAACCATTTGTAAATCGATGAAATGCGGAGACTGCCGTCGGCGTCGACGGCGATGGCGCGTGGGTGATTGATGAAAGTAGAGGTTGCGGTGTCGAGGTCGGTTTCCAGCGTGGCTGCACGCCAAGCGCGATTCATCAAGTTAGGGCAGCCGGTGGAGGCGCAATTGACGGCGTAGTGCACACGGGGATCTTTGTAAGTCGGGCGTAGGACTTTGTGCTCAATATCATCAAGGGAATAGCGCTTGCCTTCGACGGTCACCCGTTCGGTGCGCCAGGGGCCGAGCCAGGCTTTTGGGTCGAGCCAATTTTCGCTTTTGATGTCGCGGATTGATTTAACCGGATAGGCGTTGAGGATGACTTGCAACGTGAGAGCATTGTAGAGGTTAACCCAGTAGGCGAAGGCGTCGGGTTTGGTAAGGGCGGAAGGCTTTTGGTTGATGAGGGTCGATACGTAACTGTCGAGCGCTGTGCGGTCAGGTTTGGCTGCTAACCATTTGGCGTACGCGACGCGGTTGATGCCATCTGGACTGGGGCTCACGTACTTGCCTAGCAGGACGTCGTAGGGAGCGTGTAAATCTTGGGTGCGTAGATCTTGGGCGCGCGTCGTCGCTGATGTTCCAGCTAGGAGCGCTAGGGCCAGCGCTACGCCTTTGAGGGCCATTCTGAGTGTCACGGGGGGCTCCGAAGTTGGGCGTTTGTATCCGGTCTTCGATGCTCGGCGTTCAGATGTTACCGCTACACGCTAACGTGACCACGCTTTTTTAGTCAGGTGCGATGCTTAAGGCTGGGTATCACTGCCGCTTGTCAGAGGGCGTCTAATTTGCTCAAAAAGGCGGTCGATTACTAGTGTTCCCTCTTTGTGCAAGATCCCCCCATGAATGCGTCTGCAACTTTTTTTGAGCGGCTATTGGCGTGGCTTAAAGTGATTGGTGCCCGTTTGTGGTCGCTGCTCGATTTGGCGGCGGCGGGGGCATTGATTGCAGTCTCTGAAATTGTGCAATGGGTCGTGCCACGGGCTTGCATGTGGAGTCGGGCCATTGCTGGCACGATCAAATCTATGTCGCCGGGCGCATGGTTGAAGTTCGCGATGCTGGGTGCTGCGGCGTTGTTGCTTTCGTACGTATGGAGCTGGCGCGATGTGGCAGGCCATTGGTGGGATACGTCACAGGGCAACCGACCGTTGATGGCGGCAAAGTCTTGGTACTACCACCTCGATAAAATCGATGTCGATAAAATTGCGAAATCTGACGCCGATGTGTTGGTGATTGATTACGCGAGGGAAGGCGGAAAAATACCACTGACCCCAGAGGAAGTTGCGCGCCTTAAAGTAAAGCCTGATGGCAAGAAACGTCTGGTCATTTCCTATATGTCGATTGGCGAAGCAGAGACGTATCGCTGGTATTGGCGCGAGGACTGGAAGGGCGATGATATGCCGGGCTGGCAGGTGATGGAAAACTGTGCGTGGCCGCGGGCGCATATGGTTCGGTTCTGGCATGACGGTTGGAAGGACATCATCTATCAAGGGCGGCGTCCGTATGTGAAACGCATCATCGATGCGGGGTTTGATGGCGTCTATCTTGACCGGATTGATGTGTATGAGCGGCAGACTGATCAGCGGCCGACGGCGCGGGACGATATGATCGACTTCGTGACCGATATGGCGAAAGCGGCTCGGACTTGGAAGCCGGGGTTCCTGGTCATTGCTCAAAACGCAGAGGATCTGTTGCAAGAGCAGAGGTATCGGGATGTGATCGATGGCCTTGGCAAAGAGGACTTGTTGCATGGCAGCACAGGGACCGGCGTTCGAAATTCAGATAAAGACATCGCATGGTCGATTGACCTGATGCGGCGCTTGCAATGGGATTACAAGCCGGTGTTTGCGGTAGAATATCTGACGACCAAAGCTGCGATTGCGACGACGACCACTGAACTTAACAGCCTCGGGATGGTGCCTACGTTTCAGCATCGGTCGCTGGACGGGGGGGACCCGACGGTCGCGCGGGCAGACGAAAAACAGCAGTATGGGACGCCTGAATGGATACAGACTGAATGCAAAGAGAAGCATAAGCCGCATTGGTAATGGCCGGTGTGGTGTAGATGCCTCGGTGCGACGATTCCGGGCTTCTGATGGACTTGGTGTGCAGCTTTAAGGCGTGTTAGATGACGCCTTCAATGTGGGATGGAGTTAGAGTTTATGAAACGCACGATGGTCGTGTTTGCAGCAGTGGCGGGAATGGCCGTGGCGCTGATTTCGGGAGTTGGCGGCGCGAATGCGCAGGAGCGGCCAAATGTTTTTAAGGACGCGAAATCTTGGGCGTTTCAGCTCAAAAATCTGGGACCGGAAGAGCAGGCCAAGATCGCGGCATCGCCGTTTGATCTCGTGGTGATCGACAGCGAGCAGTTTCCGGAAGACAAGGAAATTCCGCTGACGCGCGAAGAAGTCGAGCGGATGAAAAAGAAGCCGGACGGCAGCCGCCGTCTGGTGATCGCCTATTTCAGTGTCGGCGAAGCAGAGAGTTATCGCTACTATTGGAAGCCTGAATGGACCAAAAACAGGCCGTCGTGGGTGGGGAAAGAAAATAAGGAATGGAAAGAAAACTTCCTGGTGAAGTATTGGGAGCCGACATGGCAAAACATTATTTTCGGCCGTCCTGAAGCATTTGCTGATCGCATTCTGGCTGCCGGATTTGATGGCTTTTATATTGACCGCGCCGACGCCTATTATTACTTCGGCGATACGCCCGACATGCGGAAGCGTATGAAGGACTTCATCATCAAACTCACGAATTATATGCGCTCGAAGAAGCCGGATGTTGGAATCTTGGTGCAGAACGCTGAAGAGCTGCTTGATGATCCGGCTTACGTGCAGGCTATCGATGGTATTGCCAAGGAAGATTTGCTCTACGGCATTACGCACAAAGAAGAGCCGAACAAAAAATCGGACGTGGATTGGAGCGGCAAGCTGCTCAAGGATGCGCAGACGAAGGGCAAAAAGATCTTTGTGATCGAGTATCTGACAAAACCGAACTATATTGAGGATGCTGGCAAACGGCTCTCTGATATGGGCTTTGTG
The DNA here is from genome assembly GCA_013141255.1 of Hyphomicrobiaceae bacterium. Lineage (GTDB taxonomy): Bacteria > Pseudomonadota > Alphaproteobacteria > Rhizobiales > Hyphomicrobiaceae > JABFRJ01. Next base: position 14,071 of record JABFRJ010000426.1, on the reverse strand, counting down.
ATGTACACGGGGCCGCGCGGGTTGGCTTCACTGCAGCAGCAGGGGCCGCGTCGTGGTCCGCTTGATCCATCGCCAGCTAATCCGAGCGCAAACGAGACGTTGACGCAGAAGGCGACCAACAAAGCCAAAGACCTTGGTGCGCGTGCGAAAGAGAAAGCGCAAGCAGTCGGCGAGAAAGCAAAAGCGCTATTGAAGAAGCAGCCGGTGCAATAAGTATTGTGTGGCTAAGTGCATTTGCGAAAACGGCGCCCTCGAAGGCGCCGTTTTTTGTGCTCAGTATTGGGCCCAAACCTCGACGGCTGCGTCGATACTGACGCGATTGTGGACGACGGGCTGAAGCGAGATGCGATTGATCGCCATGGTGGCGGAGGGGAGTGACAGCATGGGGGAGCTTACATCGGGCTGGAGGGTGGCGTTGACGGGGATTGTCTGTGGCGGGCCGTCGCCGGGGTCGACCACGATGTTGAGCATGGTGACGGCTTGTCTGCGCGCGATCAATCGGAGGCGCTGAAATTTTCCCTCGGCTCCGGATAATGCGAATGCGGTTTTGTCAGGTCTGGTGTGATGTTGGTTTGCGATCGTGACGGTGCCGAGGAGCACCCAGCCGCCGGTTTTAATACGGTTTTGTCCAAGGGCCCCGTTCCAGTCGTCGTTTTGACGCGCGCGTACCTCGATTACGGGGCGCGATGTTGTTGGTTTTCGGGGATCGGTGATGACAACGATTTCTCTGACGGCATCGACGGCATCGAGGCTAATTCTGAGTGGCTGCAGATTGGGACCCAATTCACCGACGGCGTCGAGCTCGATGGGTTCGCTATTGGCGAGCACAAAGCGCACCTTGATAATTGCCATCGCGCCAGAGCGGGCAGATATCTCAAAGTCTTTCATCGGGCCCTTGTCGCGACCTATGGGGAGGACCTGGCGTGCGTTGGTTGCGTCGGCGCGTAGGCTCGCAACGAGTGGCCAGGAGGTGGTCGGTATTGACGCGCTTGCGGGTAATGTTCCGGTTGTTATAGAGGGGATACGCCTGTCTTTGTTTTGCTGATTGCTTTGGCTGTTCGATGATCCGTTATTGCCAAGGTCGAGTTCGATGTGGGTTGCGCTAGCGATGCTGTTGGGGTCGGTCAAGACGACGATCGACGTGAGCGGTTTGCCGCTTTTCGTGAGTGGCACGGCGGCGATTTGTTCTGCCTCAAGTACCAAGCGTCGTATCTGCACTTCGACGGCGTCTTGGCGTCCAGTGGAGCCGCCGTAGTTAAGTGTCAGATGGCGGATATAAACGGTCCCTGAGCGGAGCAGGAGTTGCGCATTTGCGGCGCCTGATGGCGTGCTTGTTGTTTGGCGGGGGAGTGTGAGCCGGGTCTCGGCTGCGCTGCCGGCTTTTAATTCGATGCTCAGTGGAACTGCTGCAGTATTTGTCGTCAGCGGTGCTGATGATTGGGCGAATGCTGCTGTTGTACTGGCGATTATCGCGATCGTGAGCGCCGTGACTTTGTGGCGATATCGGAGGTGTGGTCGCGCTGCGCACTGCGGCGCGCGTGCGGTCGAGTTTGGTGCTGCGCAGTTGTGACAACGAATGAATGTGCGGTCGCTCAGCATCGGTGGTGGTCCGAATTTTTCCTGCAGCAGTAGTGCCGGAGGCTTTCAAGGGACGCGTACCGTCTAGTCCGTCCTCATGCGTTGTGTCGGGTTGTTCTGTCAAATCACGGTTGTCGATGCGTCTTTGTGAGGTGTGCTGTGCTGTGGTGTTGTGGAATGACAACGGGCACCTTGCGGCGCCCGTTGCGAGTATCGAACAGTCTGAAAGTGGCAGCCTAAAACTTAGTGCTGACCCCAGAACTCGACGACTGCGCGTCCCTTGGCTACGCCGCCCTGCTGGAAGATGCGCGTCCGATAGGTTGGACGGATTTCCGAGATGATGCGAGTGCCGCCTTTGAGGTCGATGGGACCGAAGGTACTGCCAGCATCGATTTTGGTGCGGTTGGCCGGAATGATGTCCACTTCGCCGTTGCCGTAAACGACGCGGACTTCGAACAAGGTGATGGCTTGGTCGCGAACGCGGACTTGGATTTTGCGGAAGCCACCGTCATTGCGGCCAACCTTGATCACGTCGTTGCGATCGATGGTGAAGCCTGCCGTCTGCCCGCCCAAGAGCAAGTAGCCTTGGTTGAACTTGCGGCCTTCGCCCTGTTGACCGACCCAGCCTTCAGCAAATTGGCCGAAAACCTCGACATATGCCTGACCACGGAAATTGGCGCGCGAACGATATACGAGCTGGATTTCCTTGATGAAGCGGTCGCCCTTGAGCGCGAGATAGCGGGTGCGGGTGTTTTTCTTGATTTCTGCGTTGTAGGCGATTTCTTCGCTTTCGCCGTTGGCGTAGACAACCTTCAGCGAGTTGATGAAGATATCGTTGTCGAGCACACGAAGCGCGATCTTGTCGAATTTGCCGATATCGGCGCCTACGCGGATCACGTCACGGTCGACGCCGAAGCCAACCTGCTGGGTTCCAAAAAGGACTTCACCAGTATCAGTGGTTTGGCCAGGGTTTGCTGGTGTTGGCGCTGCTGCGGTTGGGCGAGCAGGTACAACACCAGTTGTTGCTGCAGGTGCAGCGGATGGGGTGGCGACTGACGCACTAGCCGGCGCGGCCGAACCAACGGCTCGGGCTGCGCGTGCCATAGCTTCGGTCTGGACGCCGTAAACTTCTAACAGCGATGGCACAATCGCGCCCTGCTGCGGTTTGAAGGTGACGGTTACCCGATCTACGAACTTGCCGTTGTTACGGCGGTCGATTTCGCGCGTCCGCTCACCTTCGAGCAGATTGATGCTGCGGCGTTCGTTGTGAACGGTGCCGTCACTATAGGTGACTTCGACGTTACTGATCTCGATGCCACGACGTTTTGCATAAATGCGGAGACCCTGGACTTGGCCCTTTGCTGTGGTCAGGTCGATGGTCTCGGTGTCGCGCGATAGCACGACGTTTTTCGATCCAAGCAGGTTTAGATCCTGGGCTTGGACAGCGGTTGTGGCGAGCGCCGAAATCAGCGCTGCAGAGGCCACAATCAGCCTGCGTTTCATGGAAAACTCCCTTAGTTACTAACCGAACAATCCCCGGTGTTAAGACCTTGGTAACGTATCTGAGCGGCATCAAAAAGGCGACACGAAAGGTGCTGAGGCGTCACAGATGCTCTTGCGTGTGGCACGAATGTCCCAATTGATTCGTTAAGCATTTCAAATTGCAGTGGTTTGTTGGTGCTTCCCAGGCGGTGTTTGCATTTCTTGGCAGGCCAGCAATGATAGGCGATGGAGACTTTTTTGCTCCAGCCGCAAAAGGCAACCCTCGCCAGCTTGGATCGCAATTGCCGGGCGGGGGGGCTGGTTCTAAAGTCGGACAGTGCTCGGGTCGTGCTGGTTCGAGACAGAGTAGCGGTGGGAGCGATGGGCGAAATGGCAGGTCAGATCGGTAAACGAGATACGGCGACGGCGATCGCTATTCTCAGACAGCGGTTCGGCGAGCGGTTGCAGACGGGTGAAGCTTTGCGGCAGCAACACGCGCACACACTAACTTGGATACCTAATCAGCCGCCGGATGCGGTTATTTTTGTAGAGTCTGAGGCGGACGTTGTCGAAGTGGTTAAGGTGGCGCGCCAGTATCGTGCCCCTATTATTCCATTTGGTGCGGGAACGTCGCTTGAGGGGCATGTTAATGCCCCGGAGGGGGGGCTTTCGCTGGATTTCTCGCGAATGAACAAGATTTTAATGGTCAATGAGCGGGATCTGGATTGTGTTGTACAACCGGGTGTCTCACGCAAGCAGTTGAATGACTTTTTGCGTGATCGCGGTTTGTTCTTTCCTGTCGATCCTGGAGCCGAGGAGGCCACCATTGGTGGCATGGCGTCGACGCGGGCGTCGGGCACGAATGCTGCGAAATACGGGACCATGCGGGACTGTGTGCTCAATCTTACGGCGGTGCTGTCGGATGGTAGTGTGGTTCGGACCGGTCAACGGGCGCGGAAGTCGTCAGCTGGGTATGATCTCACGCGATTGATGGTTGGATCTGAGGGGACACTGGGGGTGTTTACCGAGTTGACAGTGCGACTCTACGGAATCCCAGAAAAAATTCTGTCGGCGGTGTGCCCGTTCAAGACGCTGGAGGGTGCTTGCAACTCGGTGATCCAATCGATCCAGATGGGGCTTGGAGTTGCGCGGATGGAACTGCTGGATGAGGTGCAGATTCACGCGATTAATGTGCATTCGAAGATGACGCTCGACGAAGTGCCAACGCTGTTCCTTGAGTTTCATGGCACTGACGTCTCGGCCCGTGATCAGGTGGAAATGTTCCGTTTGATCGCTGAAGAAGAGGGCGCGCTGCGGTTTGATTGGGCGGAGAAGGAAGAGGATCGCCGACGCTTATGGAAGGCGCGGCATGATGTTTACTGGGCGGTTAAATCGACTTGGCCGGGTAAAGATGTGTTTGCAACAGATGTATGTGTGCCGATTTCGCGCCTAGCAGAATGTGTGCTTGAAACGAAGAAGGACATTGAGGAGATGGGGCTGATCGCGCCAATTGTTGGGCATGTCGGCGATGGTAATTTTCATACCTCGCCGGTCCTCGACCTCAAGGACCCGGCAGAAAAAGCCAAGATTGATTTGTATCTGAAGCGCCTTACAGAGCGTGCTATCCGCATGGAAGGGACGTGCACGGGTGAGCATGGGATCGGGCAGGGAAAGGCGAAGTATTTGCCGCTGGAGCTTGGCTCTGCACTGGCGACTATGCAGGTGATCAAAGGGGCGTTGGACCCGGATGGTATCTTCAACCCGGGCAAGATTTTTCAGCCGTCTGTATAAGCCCTGGGCGCGTGGGGAACAGTTGTTAACCTAGCTGTGTGATGAATGATGGTGGCGCGGAGTGTTACTCCGGAGCCAGCGTTAGTTTGTGTGCGGTGGGTAACGAGTATGAGTGTGGCGGTAAAACGGGAGCGGCCTGACCAGCGGCGGCATCACCGTGTCACCGCGCCTTTTTTCGTTACGTTTGATGGAACGAAGTATCGTGTCACTGACTGGAGCCTTGGTGGATTTCTGGTCACCGATGTTCCGCAAGACCTGCCGGAGCTTGGCGAAGAACTTGCTGTTCAATGCACGCTGCCATTCCAGGGCTTCGAAGTTTCCTTCGATGTCATTTGTGAGGTTGTCCGGCTCCAACCGGAGAGGCGTGGATTTGCCGGGCGCTTTGTCGAAGTAGGCGAGCGCGAACGCGAATTGATGAGTCACTTCCTTGATGAGCTGGTTCGCGGCTCGATGTCGGAAGTGGCTGATACGATCCAGCGTATTGATGTGCCGGTGACGCCGGCGAGCCTTGAGCCCAAGCGTCCAACGGGTATGCAGGGGCTGCCTGTGCGCCGTTGGCCGGTCAAAGCGGTTTTGATGACTGCGTTCTACGGCTTCTTTGGATTGGGCCTATTCAGTTATGCCGGGTTACTCGTCTATTCAAATTTTTATCGGATGGAAGTGCAGTCGGCTGTGATCAGCGCGCCCATTGAAACGGTTTCTTCGCAGGTCGATGGACGTATTCAATGGACGACCAAGAAGCCCGGCGACTCTGTCAAGTCGGGTGAGATGATTGTTAAAGTCATTGACAATCAACTTGAGCGTGAAATCGAACTTGCCGACATTGCTGTGAAAGAACGCAAGGCACAGTTGAGCTTCCTACAGCGTCGGAAAGCCGATGAGTACGAGCGTATGAAAGGTTTTACGACGGTTGAAACGCGCGATCTGGAACAAGCAAAAATTGATGTTGAGAGTGTCGTGGCGCAACTGCAAGCTGCAGAGCAGCAATACGGCCGATTGGCGATTTTGCATCGCAAGGGCTTTGCGACCGATATGAAGCTTGAAGAGTCGGAGAAGTTGGTTGCGACTTTAAAGAAGTCGCTTGAGCGTAAAAACGTGGAATTCAAATCTCGGGTCGAGCTTGCGGGGCAGACGGACGGTCGATGGCATTTTACGGGCCAGAACATGGTGGGGGAACTTGGGCAGCTTGATGCGCAGGTGAAACTTGCAGAGAGCGACGTCCAACTTGCACAGCAGAAGCATCAGGCGCTGATCAATCATAAGACGCGGATCGCGGCGCGTGCTCCGTTTGATGGAACATTGCTGGAGCTGCCGCATGTCGATCATGGCGCGGTCAAGCGCGGAGATGTGATTGCTATCATTGAACAGCGCAAGCAGCGCGAAGTGACAGCGTTTCTCAATCAAGATGAAGTGGTCAAGGTTGGGCTTGGCGACGAGGTGTTGCTCTATATGCCTGCGTTAGGTGAGACCTTAAAAGGTCGCATTCGACAAATTGATCGTACGAGCGGCTTTGTAAAAGAGCAGGGCGGGGTGCAGAACCCTGGGTATCGTTGGCGTGGTTCGACGGATCGTTCGGCGAAGGTGACCATCGGATTTTCGGATCCGACCAAAGTTGCGGATGTCGACAAGTATCGCTCTGGCCTGCCCGTCGTTGTGGTGTTTCCGCAGCGGACAACGCGGACACTGAACTCGATGATTGGTCAAAAACTGTCAGGCACGATGTAGGGCTCAGTCATGATGACGGTCGGGCCGTATGTTGATCGTGCAGTTGAACCACCGAGTTTCCTCGAGAAGTGGTCGCCGCTGGTGCAGGCAAAAATCCTGCTCTATTTCACCGCTTGTTTCATTGCTTTGCAGTCCTTCCCCAACCCGTTTTGGAACGAGGACGTGCGCGAGTTTATGTACGTAATCGGCGTTCTTGGGCTTTGGCGCTATAGTTGGTGGTTTACGCATTTCGCGCGGGCCAAGATCTATGAGAAAATCACGTATCCGCAAATGGCGGCGCAAGGTAAGGCGCTATGGGATTCAGGTTGGCGGCCTAATCATATTCATTTCCAGATGACGACGTTTCGTGAGCACCGTGAAATATCGGAAGCCGTTATTCGCGGCATTTGTCTGCAGATTCGTGAAGCCGGTGTGCCGGCCACCATTTGGCTTGGCTCGAGCGAGTTGCCGGACGAATTGAAGATTGCGCGGCATTTGAAGTTGGTGGGCAGCGATCTCGATATCACACTCAAAATCATTCGACAAAATCAACCTGGCAAGCGTATTGCGATCGCGCTTATCTTGCGTGCCATGTCGCGGGCTGGCATTGGCAATGACGACATGGTCGTGTTCATGGACGGCGATTTTGTCATGCATCCGGCATGTCTGTCGAAATGCCTACCGTTGTTCGCGCTTGATTCTGATTTGCACGCCTTGACCACTGATGAACATGTGATCGTCAAAGGGCCGTGGTGGATGCAATCGTGGCTTAATATGCGGTTTGCACAACGACGCTTGGCTATGCAATCGCACGCATTGTCAGGGCGCGTGCTCACGTTGACCGGACGGATGAGCGTATTTCGTGCACAACATATTGTGCAGGAAGAGTTCATTCGGCTGCAGGAAGCGGATTATCTCAATCACTGGCTCTGGGGTACGTTTAGGTTCTTGTCGGGCGACGACAAGAGCACTTGGTATACGCTCCTCAAATACGGCGTACGGATGACATATGTACCCGATGCTTCGGGCACAACCATCGAAGTGGTCGATGGCTCGGGCTATCGACGTATGGTGGAAAACCTTCGTCGCTGGTCGGGTAATATGTTGAGGAACGGTGCTCGCGCGATCGCGCTTGGGCCACGGCGTATGCCGTTCTTTATCTGGTGGTGCTTAATTGACCAGCGCTTGGCGATGTGGACGACGCTGGTTAGCCCACTGATTGCAATTGCTGGCGCGATGAAAGTTGGATCGTCGTTTATTATTGGTTACGTGATCTACATAGCGGTCACGCGTATGATCCTGTCGATGGTGCTATTTAGTTATTCACGCTCGGTCGACATCAATTATGTCTGGACGCTCTATGCCAATCAGCTGTTGAACGCGGGTGTGAAGATTTACATGCTTTGGCGTTTGTCGAAGCAGCGCTGGGCCAATCGCGGCAACCAAACACAAGGTATGAGTGGTTTAACGTGGGCCGCTATCATGAAAGATTGGATGGCGATGTACTTGACCGCAATTTCGTTCGGCGGACTTTTTATTGCTGTCATGGTTTATACAGAGTTGCTTGCTGTGCCAAGCTTTGGCCAAGCATTGGCCATCCTTGGATTGCGCTGATCGATGTAATTTTATGTACTCGCTTTACGAGAAAGGCACGTATTTCTGTCAGTGTCATCTCGTTGGGGCGATGAGGCGAGAAGCTGCATCGTGGGGATGTGGTGGCTGACGGTACGTGTCCGTGTTTGGATATGTCTAAGAACGCTCCGACATAAAATCGTTCAAAAGGCCGCAAAGGCCGCGATTGTTTCGGGAGTAGTATTCTTATGCAGGTCACGCGGGCTGAATTGAAATCACAGTCGGTTGCTCCGGTCGCAAATGTTGCGCCCAAAATTGGAATTGGTTACAAACCCTCAATTTCTGTCATTGGTCTCGGTTATGTCGGAGCCGTCTCAATGGCCTGTCTTGCGCATCTGGGTTTCCGGATGGTCGGTGTTGATGTCAGTCAAGAAAAAGTCAACGCGATTAAGGAGGGCCGCTCGCCAATCGTTGAAGACCGTCTGGGAGAGCTGTTGTCAGAGGGCGCGCGCGTCGGCAAGATCGATGCCACGCAAAATCTTGTTGCTGCTGTTCTGGATACCGATGTGACGTTCATGTCGGTTGGTACGCCAACGGCGCCGGATGGTAGTTGTGATCTGACCTATGTACGCCAGGCTAGCCGCGCAATTGGGCAGGCTATTGGCATGAAGACTGGCTTTCATGTTGTAGTGTTGCGTTGCTCTGTTCCGCCGGGCACGACACTTGATGTTGTTGCTCCTGAAATCGAACGGGCGTCGGGTAAGAAGGCCGGGTTGGATTTCGGCATAGCATTTAATCCTGAATTCCTGCGTGAAGGTGTGGCTGTCGCTGACTTTTATGCGCCGCCTAAGACCGTTATTGGCGCATCGGATGTTCGGACGGAAGAAATTGTTTCGCGCATCTATGGTGCGGTGGATGATAAAATTCAATTCACGACCATCGCTGCCGCTGAAATGGTCAAGTATGTCGATAACGTTTGGCATGCCACCAAGGTGGCGTTCGGTAATGAAGTCGGCCGTCTTTGTAAGTCGCTCGATATCGACAGCCATGCGGTGATGAATATCTTTGTAACTGATACCAAACTGAATTTGTCGCCGTACTATCTCAAGCCGGGCTTTGCTTTTGGTGGCTCATGCCTGCCTAAGGAAGTACGTGCGGTCGCGCACCTTGCCGAGACGCAGAATGTCGACCTTCCGCTTATTCAGTCGCTCGGACGTACAAATCAGCGGCACATCGAAGAAGCTGCGCGTTTGCTTGCGGAAATTGGTGGAGAACGGATCGGATTTTTGGGCGTTACGTTCAAGCCCGCCACCGACGATCTGCGCGAAAGTCCAACGCTTGAACTGATGTCGATGGTTGAGGCTAAAGGGCTTCCGATCAAGGTTTATGATCCGAACTTGCGGTTCAACGACAACCTCAAGGGTCAGATTGCTTACGTTCGGCATTCGTGTCCAAGTCAGGCGCGCGTGATGGACCGCATCGAAGAGATCTGCGTTCCTTCGATTGATGCATTGATGTCGGAATGTGACGTTATTGTTGTTAGTCATGCGACAGAAGAATTCAGACAAGCCGTGCGCAATCGTCGCGCTGATATTCGTGTGCTCGATTTGGCGCGCCTGTTCAAGGAGTTGCCGGTCGACGATGCTACGTATCAGGGCATTGCCTGGTAATTGGCAAGTATTTCATTCAAGGCCTGACGTGTTAAGCGGCTCCCGAGCGCTCGGGAGCCGCTTTTCGTTTTGAACGCAGGCAGCGTCAGAATGGCTACAATTTGAAACAAGTTTGGCCACCGACATAAGCAGTGTTTTTGAGTTTTATCCGTATAACAGGCTCACTGAACATAGCATTCGATGTGGGTGTTTGGGTTGGCAGGCCGTGTTTCGGGACGTTTGGTCTGTCATTTCCAATTGAAAATTCGTGGGATGGAGTTGAAATGGCAAAAGTAGTTGGAACGGTACATTCTGACACGCTGCAAGGTGGCGCAGGTTCGGATGTTATATTTGGTGGGCCGCTCAAGCCGATAGCTGCTGATCTCAACAATGTTGTGATCAAAAACAATGTCACTGCCAAAGTGACATTTGGCGGTGAAACCGCTGACTACCAGAATAGCATCGGCGTTTACAAGATCGCGGCTGACGGCTCGATCTATGACGTGCAGATAATGTTCGCCAATTCTTCGGCCGTCGGGTCAGGTGGCGATTTGGTGGCTGGCCAATCGAACATCGATCTCAATTTGAAGGCGGGTGACAAGCTCGGTTTCTTTGTTGTGCCGAATGCATATACGCAGCCAGGGATGGCTGAATTGCTGACGGATACAACCGGAAAATTCGTGTTTTTCAACTGGAACGGCGAACTCGGCAACATCAATAGTCCGACAGAGCTTACACTGGTGCACATCTCGGCTGACGGAAGCAAGTACACGGAAATTCACACGCAGAACTGGACGTCACTTGTGCACAGCACGCTTGGTGGTCAGAATGCGTTGAATGGCGACGGACTTACGCATGCGATCGGTGAAATTGATCGTGCGAGCGGAACGCTGACAGTTGGTTTCGAAGATACCATCGGTGGTAGTGACCGCGATTTTGACGACGTTGTAGTCACAATCGATCTTGGTGTTGATAACGTGTTGGCGCTTCCACACGCTACTACCTCGACTGGGGTTGCGATGGTCGACAACGACACTTTGAACGGTGGTGATGGCGACGATGTGATCTACGGCCTTCGTGGCAACGACGTGTTATCGGGTGATGCTGGTGACGATAAAATTTATGGTGGCACCGGCGATGATCGGCTGTCGGGCGGTGAAGGCAATGATGTGCTCAGCGGTGGCGCTGGCAACGATGTTTTGCTTGCCGATGCAGGCGATGACAAATTGATGGGTGGCAAAGGTTTCGACACCTTGAGCTTTGCTGATGTGAGCAATGGCGTATCTGTCGATCTTTCGAAACATGTGGCTATCGGTGCTGGAACGGATCACGTCTCTGGGATCGAGGCTGTCGTTGGCAGCAAATTTGCCGATGTGTTGTCTGGTGATGGCAGCGCTAATCTGCTTGCGGGTGGTCTTGGCGACGACGTTTTGCGTGGTCGTGGCGGGAACGATGTGCTCGTAGGTGGCGATGGTGCTGATACGTTCGTTTGGGAAAAAAGTGATATCGTCGGCAAGGGCAATGTGTCGAAGGGTATTGATGTCATTACTGACCTTTCGCAAAACGACACTTTGGATTTGCGCGCAGTGTTCGGCAATCAAAAGGGCGACCATGCTTCGATGGTGTCGCTTGTCGATGATGGTGCCAATACGCGTGTGTTTGCAAAAATCGGAAATGTGATGACGGAGGTCGTTGTGCTTGAAGGTTTTACCGGCATGGACAAGACTGACATGTTAGCTCACGGTATGATTTTGGCCTGACGTGCACACATTTGTTTGAGTTTGGCTGGTTGTTGCCCCGAAACGGCAACTGGTCATTTGCGGCGCTGCGAACTCCCACGGGTTCCAGCGCCGCTTTCATTTTTGTGCGCGCAAGGCATCGCGCGACAAATGACGCAAATCTGAGATTGAAGTGCGCATATATCGCTACAAATTGAAGTAAGATTTCGAGAAAAGTTATGATGCATCCAAACAATTCGTTGAAGCGGTATTGCTATGATTAGAGGGTGACGGTGGTGCATTTGGCGGAAATTTTTTCCGTGCGCGTTGTCGTGCAGTGTTGAAGCATTGGTGGAGTTTAACAATGGCAGATGTCAAAGGAACAGCAGCGGGGGATTTGCTGACTGGGACGACGCTTCAGGATCTAATTCAGGGGCTGGGTGGGGATGATGTGATTCACGGCGATGACGGTGGCGATGATCTTCAAGGTGGAGCGGGGAATGATTCTATTTTTGGTGGCATCGGTAATGATCTGATTTCCGGCGGATCGGGAAATGACAGCATTTTTGATGGTGCGGGCGACGACGTTGTGAATGGTGGCTCGGGCAACGATTATGTGACGGCAGGTGTTGGTGGTAATGATACGTATGTAGGTGGTTCGGACGTTGATACGATTGATTACTCAGGTGCATCGGCAGGTTTGACTGTTGACTTGAGCAAGAAGTCTGTGTCGGGCGACGGCGCGGACGTTGTGCGGGGTTTTGAGAATTTTGTAGGGTCGACGTTCAGCGATACCATCAAAGGCTCGAGTTCAGCTGAAGCGATCGATGGTGGTGCGGGGAAAGATGTGATCCGCGGCCTTGGTGGAGCGGACGTATTGACCGGCGGTGATGGTGCTGACCGTTTCGTTTGGAAGACCAGCGATGTGGTTGATGCGCTCGGCAATTCACTTGGCGTCGACGTGATCAAAGACTTCCAGAACAACGATACACTCGATTTCCGTGGCATGCTGCCGGCTGACGCGTATTCGCGCATGGATGAGTTAGTGCATCTGGTTGATACGGCCGATGGCACGATGGTACAGGTTAGTGTTGGAGCGACGTTTGTTGACGTTGTGTTGCTTGAAGGTGTGCATACAGGGGGCGCATTGGCTTCGAATTGGGCGAGCGATTCACTGATCTTGCCGTCAACAGAGCCGCCATTATTGGCGTAATACTGCTTCTTTGGTTCGGTCGGTAGGCGGGTGGGGCTTTGGCTCCGCCCGCCTTGACGTTTTGCCTATTCGATTTTGGAGCGGCTGGGGCGCATTTGAGCTTTGTGCGCCCTCTGGTCAGATGCTTGGTCTCCGTCCTACTGTGGGGTGCTAGCGGCTCATAGGTTTGTGGGCCGCGCTTAGATTCTCAAGCGAGACGTGATTATGAAAATTCTGATTATCGGTGGCGCCGGCATGGTTGGCCGCAAGTTGGCCGAACGGTTGGCGAAGGACGGTCAGCTCGGTGGCAAGACGATCAACGCTCTGTCGCTCTACGATGTGGTGTCGGCTGCGGTACCGACTGGCGCCCAGTTCCCTGTTAAAATCATTGCAGGTGATCTGCCTGCGAAAGGGGAGACTGACAAACTGGTTGCTGACAAACCAGATGTGATTTTTCATTTGGCCGCGATTGTGTCGGGAGAAGCTGAGCAAGAATTCGACAAAGGTTACAGGATCAATCTGCTAGGCACGCAGAACCTTTATGAGAGTGTGCGGCACACTTATGAGAAGGATGCGAAGAAGCCGCGGCTTGTGTTCACGTCGTCGATTGCAGTGTTTGGCGCGCCGTTCCCCGAGAGGATTGGTGATGAGTTTCATCACACGCCGTTGACGAGTTATGGGACGCAGAAGTCTATCGGAGAGCTTTTGTTAGCGGACTATACGCGTAAGGGAATGTTCGACGGTGTTGGAATTCGTTTGCCGACGATTTGCGTGCGACCAGGTAAACCGAACAAAGCTGCCTCTGGGTTCTTTTCGAATATTTGCCGTGAGCCACTAGCTGGACAAGAAGCGGTGCTTCCCGTTTCAGATGATGTTATGCATTGGCATGCGTCGCCGCGCGCGGCCGTTGGGTTCTTGATGCACGCGGCGACAATTGATGGCGAGACAGTTGGTGCGCGGCGAAATCTGTCGATGCCTGGATTGGCAGTAACGATTGGTCAGCAGATTGACGCGTTGCGTCGGGTTGGGGGCGACAAAGTTGTCAATCGCATTCGTCGTGAACCCGACCCATTTATTCAAAAGATTGTTGCTGGGTGGCCGAGGAACTTGGAAACGAAGCGCGCTGAGGCGTTGGGCTTCAAAGCTGAAAAGACATTTGATGAGATCTTGCGTGTCCATGTCGAGGATGAACTCGGTGGCAAGATCGCCTGAGCGTTGGATTGCTTTGCAATTTTGAACAAGGGGGCGACACCGCAGCTTCGCCCCTATTTGCATAATGCTTTTAGTGTTTAGCGTTCGGCAAGCTGTGGGCTGCCCTTGCTCGCGCGTATAAAATTGGCGAAGCGGGTAAAGAGGTAGTGGCTGTCTTCGGGGCCGGGCGAGGC
>JABFRJ010000304.1 GCA_013141255.1 Hyphomicrobiaceae bacterium | reverse complement strand
CTGCAAACCTTCTTTTATCTGCCGGCAAACAATCAATTATTCATTGGGGCCGATACATACGTTGCGTTTATCGTCTGGCTGATCATTTGGCTCAAAAATAGACATTGGATAGACCTCGCAAAATAGCCCGCACAGTGCAGATGCCGCCAGGCAAGAGCAGAGTTTGCTGATCAACAATGGCGCCAGAAGCGAAACGATTGGACAGTTGTTGCCCACCACGCCTCACGAGATATCCACAACAAGAAACGCCACCGCGCCCAATCTCCAAGGGCAAATAAGTCTATGCCGAATTTTTGCCATCTTTTGAACGTCGAACGAACCGTTCCCAAATTAATTCATTGGGCAGACATTCAAACCCGGAGCCAACTCAGATGCGCGCATTGCTCGCCACTATGTCTATTATCGCAGCGCTACCGCTTACTCTAACCATTGCGTCCGCCCAACAAGCCCGCACAGTGGTTGCCCAAGCTACGACGTCTACTCAACCAGCACGTACGAATTCTATCGGTTCGCTCTCGGCTCAAGGGTATCGCGCGATCAATTCCGTGCCCCATCCTAAAGACCCTAATCAGGCCATACTTGTGCTACAGAACGCGTCAGAGGTGCAACTTTGCCCCTTCTGGATCGACAAGCTGGGCGTCCAGGCCGGGCAGTGCGCTAAAGCGCAATGAACCAAACCACGTCAGCGCAGCATAACACCTAATAAATTTGTCCCGTGTAGCACTGACTACGCGGGACAGATTTTTTACTCTTTGGCCAATACCACCAAAAATTAATTGCTGCCGTTGTTCCACCCACAAATCCAGACTACAACATCGCCCTGATCCGGGGCTTCAACTCCCATCCAAAGACTTGTGTGCAAAACACACAGGACTCTGCTAATCCGAACACTCACAATTGCAGGTCAATCGACATCAACCACATCGTAAACCGGCAATACACGCCTAGATTGCGGGACGCATGACGAATATACCTGATAAAATTCTGAAATGGATGCAGTACGCTGCTGCTGCAATCGCCTGCGCACTAGCGATCTTAGGTATAAAAGCAACGACGCAAGAGAGCTTCCGCGCGACAATCGCATTCCCGCTTTTTGCCGAACTTGCGCTATACCATCGCAACGAGGACCGACTTCAATCACTAGCTGAATTCAAAAATTTCATAACGGCTTACGAAATCCAAAACATCTCAATTAACGGCAAAGGCCGAAATTCGGCCCACGCAATTCAGCAGCGCCTTAAATATGAAAACTCATTTCGAATGTCGCGCTCCGACTGGCGTGAATTGCCCGACACATCACAATCAAAGGTCGCCGCTGATAATCTAAAATCAAACCGCACCGACCTCACGGTTAGCATCAATGAATCTGACGCAGCAAAAGCGTCAGAGTTTGCGACGGTCGGAATTCGGTTTGCCCGCCATATCCTCCTTCACGCGACCATCACTGATTGGCTGCAAGATCAATTGAGTAAAATTGATGCTGAATTCAATGAGACTCGATCTGCCGAATTATCACTGACTGCAACAGCCGACTCTCTCACACGCCGCTTTGATGCATATCAGGAATTGAAGAAAAAATACCGCGACACGGCCTCCTCACCAAACACTGGAGTGCAGGTCCAAATCACAAACCCCCGCTTCCTCTCAATCGATCAACAACTGCTTGCCCTTGATGCAGAACGGATCGATCTGAAGGAAGAAATAAGCAAGCAACGGGAATACCTTGCGCGGATAGAAACAATAAAAAAACTGCTCGGCGCATTTCAAGAGGACTACAGAGCAGAGCCAAACGTCGAAAAACTGCTACTTAAATTGCATGCCGATAGTGCGGCCGCAATGAACGCGGCCGACAAAGCTAAAGCCTCGCAACCAGTAAGACTAGGCCTAGCTGAAATAACACAACAGCTGGCTTCACACCGCCAACGATTTGTCGAGCGCGTGTTCACTCCGCCAACACCATCAATCAAAGTATCCCAAGATTCAAACGCCTCTATGCTTGGCGTGCTTGCAGTCTTTGCCGCCCTAGGAGCCGCACTAATTGCGTGGCAGCGGTCAACAAACAAAGCAAGCCAGTCAGTTTGATGGTCGCTCACCACTAAAAGTGCGTATTGCAGCACGAATACTATCTATCGTCCGCCGAAACCCTTCATCAAATGACAAATGAGCTGCATAGAATACCTGACCACGACGCCCCATAGCGTCCAGCGCCTCCCTTGGTAGACAAGCAAAACTAAGAACGGCGTCAGCCAAAGCGACCACATCACCAGGCGCAACCGCAACCCCGGCTTCCGCTTGCTCAACCAGCCTTGCGGCGTCGCCTGACGCCGATATGATAATTGGCTTACCACGCGACATATACGTTTGCGTCTTAGATGGGATAGTAATCTCGAATAAAGGATCGGGGCGTAGCGCGACTAAAAGGACATCTGCTAAGTCCTGCAGCATGCCAATTTGCGACCGCGCAACTCCCGGCAAAATGCGTACATTAACAAGTCCTTCATCCGCAACGCGCTGTCGCAACCGAGCAGCGTCAACGCCGCCTCCGACCAACACAAATTGAACGCGATCATTTCGCGCGCCAACAATACGCGCTGCGTCGAGCACAACATCCAACCCCTGCGCAATCCCCATCGTTCCAGTAAACAGCACATTGAAGCGCCCAGAAAGACTGTACGGCCGAAGATCCAAGTCGTGCGCATCAACACGCGCTTCATCCGCCCAATTGATGATCAAATCCAGTTTGGTAAGCGGTACCCCACGCTGCACCAACCGATCACGAAAACCCGGTGATTGAACGATGATTCTAGTCGTGTAACGGTAGACAACCTTGCATACCCAACCGACGGCATTCAGAACACGCTGAGCTCGAATCATACCCGTCGCACGTAACGTGTCGGGCCACAAATCTTGAACTTCCGTGACGACAGGCAGCCGTCGAATAAATCCAACCGCCGCTCCGGACATCGCCGCGGTCAACGGCGGATGGTAGACGTAAATAACATCTGCCCTACCAGCCAACATCACTCCACGTATAGTCGCTGAAACCGCAAAACTTACGTAATTCAACACTCTGCCAAGCGCAGATTTATCATGGCTCGGGTAGAGCGGAACGCGATGAATTTTGATCCCATCAATCACGTCCGTTTGACTAAACCGAATTTTATAACCCGGGTAGACCTTACCATTCGGATAGTTAGGGAATCCGGTAATCACCTCGACCGAATGTCCACTCTCCATAAATTTCTGCGCAAACGCCAATCCTTTAAAGGCGGGCTCGGGATCAAAAAACTGCGTAATAAAAAGAACTCGAAGAGGCACTGCCTTTGGATTTGTCATTACTCAGACTAACCATTCAACGGGCTTGCGGCGCAAGCAG
Source organism: Hyphomicrobiaceae bacterium (assembly GCA_013141255.1). GTDB lineage: Bacteria > Pseudomonadota > Alphaproteobacteria > Rhizobiales > Hyphomicrobiaceae > JABFRJ01. The sequence continues at coordinate 372 of JABFRJ010000304.1, read as the reverse complement.
ATCAACAGATGCGAACCCAATTGAGATGCCCAAACGACCGCCCGCAATCCCCGGCAACCACCAACAAGCGTTCAACTATAACAAGAACGTATCGCGGCAATCGCTACGGCACAATACCCAGCACACCAACACAGCTCCGCTCAACCGTCGACGGAATGAACAGAGCAACAGAGTTATATCAAAACACAAAATCAGTTGCTGAGAGTGTTGAGCTGGCAACGCCGTTGAGGGTAATGGTGTCGGCGCCAATGGTGATGACTGTGGTTGTGGTACCCGAGATCACGATGGCACTGCCGAGGCTTGCCGCTGTGAAGCCACGACCGGAGAGATCGATCTTATCCTGACCACCCACCGCGTCGCTATCGAAGTCCA
>JABFRJ010000062.1 GCA_013141255.1 Hyphomicrobiaceae bacterium | reverse complement strand
GAAGTAAAAGAAGAAGCCCGACGTCAAGGGTTATTGCCGTTGATTGATGCTGCGATCTTGCCAAGAGCCGCCCGCATCGCCAACCACCTCCACAGTCGCGGACGTCGCTCAGATATTCTCTCTCCCATTAATGCCATATCAATCACCGATGCCGAATTCCAATCCGATTTAGATTTGGCGCTAGCAGCAGCACCAGCCTCGACAATCGTTCTCACTTTCTCGCAGACTGATGTCCGCCACTTTGTACCAGCGCATTGGTCAGCACTGGCAGCCATGGCAAACCTCGGCTGCCGTTTCGCGATCGAAGACGTCTACGACCTCGATCTGGATTTCGAAACACTGAAAGACCATGGCTTCGACTTCGTCAAACTCGACGCCGAAGTTCTACTCGCAGGTCTACCATCGCCAAGTGGTTTGATTTCGCCCGACGACCTCTGCCGATATCTCTCAACGCTTGGCTATTCCATCATCGTCGGCCGCATCGACGACGACATGACATGCGCCCGCATATTAGGTTTCGGCGCGCTCTTTGGCCAAGGTCAGTTATTCGGCGGCAAACGCGCGGTCCGCGCTGATGCCGTTAATGCTAACGCCGCCGCCGCTTAAGACCGCGACAATCAAAAGCGCATTTGACGCCACGGGCCGCGCCATTCATGGTGCGGCCTTCATCATTTCATGGTCCAACACTCGCCAATGACACAACAAACTTTGATCCCAATCATCCATAACATCTCATCCTTCGCACCAGCAAAAGCATGGATCTGCGACATTTGGGGCGTCCTGCACAACGGTGTCGAGGTTTACAAAAGTGCTGTCGACGCCTGCCGCCAATTCCGACGTGCCGGTGGCATTGTTATTTTGGTATCAAACGCCCCGCGACCTTCGTCTGGCGTATTGCGACAGTTCGAGACACTCGGCATCGGCAATGATGTGTACGATCGCGTCCTCACATCCGGCGATGTCACGCGCACAACGCTTCAACAGCACTTGAACACCCCGACCCTGCATATCGGCCCCGATCGCGACGTTGGCTTGTTTGATGGCCTGTCAATCCCACGCGTCACGGCAACCGATGCAAAGTTAATCCTCTGCTCCGGCCTATACGATGATACCAGCGAAACACCCGACAACTATAACGATCTCTTGAAATCGCTTGCAGAGCGCAAGGTTCCTATGCTGTGCGCCAATCCCGACATTAAAGTCGATCGCGGTGGTGAAATCATTTATTGCGCGGGCGCAGTCGCCGCACGCTTTTCGGAGCTGGGCGGAGAAGTCTCCTATGCCGGCAAGCCACATGCACCAATTTATCAAGCTGCATATGCCGAAATAGATCGCATCAAAGCAAACAAAGTCCATACCATCGATATTCTTGCCATCGGCGACGGCATCGAAACTGACATTCGCGGCGGCCTCAACGCTGGTCTTCGTACACTCTATGTAACGAGCGCAATCCACTTAGCGGCGCAGTTAAATGAACAAAGCCTCGCGCAACTGTTCCCCGATCCCGCCATGCGCCCAACTGCCGCCACCGAGCGCTTGGCTTGGTGACGGTTCGAACGACCGAGCCATCACCCCGCAGGCATTCCGGTTTCAATGAGACGCACCCAATACGTCACGCCATGCGGAATAGCAGCATCATTAAAATCATACGCCGGATGATGACACGCAGCCGTATCACCGTTGCCAATCCAGATCATATTGCCCGGTCGCGCTTCGAGCATGAATGAAAAATCTTCCCCGCCCATGATCGGCGTGACATTCGGCTCAACTTTGTCAGCCCCCGCAACCTCACGCGCAACCTTCACAGCGAAGTCCGTTTCTTTCGGGTGGTTCACAGTCACCGGGTAGTTCCGTTGGTAGTCAACTTTCGCGACCGCGCCATAGGCGGAAGCAATTCCTTGAGCCGTCTCGACAACACGCTTCTCTAACAAATCACGCGCTTCCGGCACCAACGTGCGAACCGTACCAAGCATCTTGACCGTTTGCGGGATCACATTGTGCGCGTGCCCGCCGTTAAATGCACCAACGGTTACAACACCGCTTTTGAGTGGGTCGAGATTACGCGCCACGATTGACTGCAGCGCCAGTAAGATGTTGGCCGCAGCAACGAGCGTATCGACACCTTTGTGTGGTTCCGCAGCATGACTTCCTTTACCTTCGACTTCGACCGTAAAGAAATCTGCCGCCGCCAGCAACGCCCCGGTCCGCGTTCCAAACGTACCAACAGGCATTCCCGGCGCATTGTGCATGCCGTAAACCTCTTGCACGCCCCAGCGCTCCATCATGCCATCATCAACCATGGCTTTTCCGCCCGCCCCACCTTCTTCGGCTGGTTGAAAGATCACAATGGCAGTGCCGTCGAAATTGCGCGTCTCGGCTAAATATTTCGCGGCCCCCAATAACATCGCAGTATGTCCGTCGTGTCCACACGCATGCATTTTACCTGGAACTTTCGAGGCATATGGCGCGCCCGTAATCTCTTCAATTGGCAGCGCATCCATATCAGCGCGCAATCCGATGACGCGCTTCGATCCATTTTTGCGTCCGCGAATAACGCCGACAACTCCGGTTTTGCCAATTCCAGGAACCACTTCGTCGCAACCAAACGCCTTCAATTTCTCAGCCACAATCGCAGCCGTGCGATGCACATCATAGAGTAATTCCGGGTTCTCATGCAGGTCACGCCGCCACGCAGTCACTTCGTCGTGAAATTCGGCAATACGATTGATAACCGGCATTGATAACTCCCATGCAATCTGAACGATAGTTGAGTGAGCATCGAAAAGTATTGCAGATGCTCCGACGATCCTGAACCTAAGAGTGCCGTCACTTGAGCCCCGCCCGCAATGCCTAATCGACGACAAATAATAGTGCCTCAGCCATGCAATATGCGAAACGCGTTAACTTCGGTGCGCGTTGGCAATCCTGCCCGGCCACCCAGTCGCGTGCATTTCAGCGCCGCCACAGCATTGGCAAAGCGCGCCGCCTCGATCGCATCTTGTCCTTCAGCAATTGCCACTAAATACGCGCCATGAAAAGCGTCGCCCGCCCCCGTCGTATCAACGACATCGACCTTTGGCGCGACCACGTGCGCTAAACCCGCCGCACTCAAGACCAACACACCATCGCCGCCCATCGTAACCGCAACAACATCACCAAACTCCGCAAAGGCTTTATTCAATCCTATAGTCACGTCGTCGGTACCAGTATACGTCGCAAGCCCAGGCGTTGAAAACACCACATGGCTCGCACGCGGCGCCAAATCCGCCACAGCCGAAGCTGCCGCTTTCTCAACATCCAGCACGGCCGGCAATCGACACGCACGCGCCACATCGAGCACCGCACGTGCACCCTCAAGCCAACGCACATCAGCAGTAACGCCCCGACTTGTGGCCACCTCTTGCAGAAACGACGCAATGTCGCCCGGCCCGTCGTAAAGCTTTGGATCGGTATTCGAAATAATAGCCCGCTCGCCCGTCGCATCAACGAGCACAGCTGGCGTCACCGAACGTATGCCAGGTAAAATTTGCATCCCCCGCGTGCCCACACGTTCCGCAGCGAGACCCGCGATAATATGACGCCCCGCCGCATCGCTCCCGACACGGCCGACAAACTCGACCGCCTCCCCCAGCCGCGCAATCGCGACGGCCGCTGTTGCCGCCAAACCACCACCAACTTCAAGATAATCGGATGCGCGATACTTCCCGCCCTTCCCCGGCAACGCCTCAACTTTATAAATGCGGTCCAACGT
>JABFRJ010000379.1 GCA_013141255.1 Hyphomicrobiaceae bacterium | reverse complement strand
ACCCAACGATTATAGTCATCGTGGCCTTCCCAATCGTCAAGCGTGGCCCCGCCATTATCGCGCGCAAACAATTTGAGCCGTCCATCTTTGTCGCCCGTCGCTTCCAGGTTGTTCCAGAAACGGTCCCATTGCCCGAGCAGCATATCCATCACAAAGATGGTGGAGAGCTGACGCGCCAACTCGACACGTTGCTCAGTCGGCGTATCAGGAAACCCCGCCTGCCCACCTTTGATCCCAACGAGCGCTATCTTGCTCGTATCCGGCATCCGCCCCGACGCCTTGATCTCTTGCGACAGTCCGGTGGTCTCGTCGAATTTGCCTTCGCGGCCAAGCGCACTGGCCGTGAACATCTTCGATTTAGACTTCAATCGATAAATGCCAAAAATAGAATTCGGATCAGCTTTCAACTCGGTGAGCACAAGATTGCGATTGTGTACGCTGTCCTTATCGACGGCTGGCGTGGCCACGATCATCGCTTTGAATTTCGCCGTCGCCTTGGGACCGAGCTTGTAATAGTCGACCGGGTAGTAATTTCGACTGATCCCTAGGAAGCGCGACAGACGATAGGCGACCACTTCAGCTTCTGGAATGGACGACGGATTTGTCGGCACGAAGCTACGGTCAGTTGGCTTATCACCAATGCCGATAAACATCCCAACCGACGAGCCATCCGGCGTCGGCTTCTTGTATTCAAGTCGATAGCTCGGATCTTCAAGATTGACCGTCTTCATCATAGCGTCGAAATCGAGATCGCGCTTAGTGCCAGGCAATGTCTGCGCCAGCACCAGCGAGCTGGTCGTCAAAACGAAAACACTGGCCAAACTGGCGCGGTAGATCGACTGAATTAGCACGTCTCGTCCCTCACTATGGGCCCACACCCGAGCCACAACCGGTCCGACTATCTCGTTGAACACGGACAAGTCAACTAGTTACGGTACAAAACGCCTATGCCGCCTAAGGGCATGGGTAAGGTCGCAATCGAAACACGTCTAAATCGCGGTGCCGTCTATGTCTCGCTCGGCCCGCGCCGTCGAACCGCATCAACAGCGAGACAAGTTTGAACAAACAACACTTGAGCGCCAATCTGAGCTGTATTAGTCGTGGCGTCATACTGCGGCGCCACTTCAACCACGTCGGCACCAATCACGTCCAACCCCATTAATCCGCGCAAGATCGCAAGCACTTCGCGCGGTGCCAGCCCGCCGACTTCGGGTGTACCGGTGCCAGGAGCAAACCCCGGATCGACACTGTCAATATCAAACGAGATATAGACCGGCCCACGCCCCACTACAGCCCTGGCATTGGCAATGACAGCCTCCATGCCCATCGCCACGGCTTGCTCAGCTTCGATCACGGTCATGCCACTGTCGGTCGAGAATTCCCACAAGTAGCCAGCGCCACCCCGAATGCCGATCTGGATGGTGCGTTTTGGATCGAGCACGCCGTCGAGCACGGCTTGGCGGAAAGGCCCGCCATGATGGAATTTAGAGCCCTCAAAGACGCCACCAGTATCGCAATGAGCATCAATATGCACCATCCCGACGGGACGGTTATGACCGAGTGCGCGCAGGATCGCATAGGAAATAGAGTGATCACCACCGACGCTCAATGGCACAACGCCCTGTGCAGCAATAGCCGCAACATGACTCTCAATGTCTTGATGACACTGGGCCAGGTCAAATCGACTACGGAACGGTACGTCGCCAATGTCGGCAACCGAAACCTCTTGCAATGGCGCACGTCGCAGCACGTGGTCCCACGGACCAATACGCTCGACACCGCGGACGGCACGCGGTCCAAGCCTCGCGCCCGCTCGATTAGTCACGCCGAGATCCATCGGCACACCGACGAGCGCAATGTTGAGCCCCCTTAGATCAAGATCGCCGCATGAGGGTTGCGGCCGATACGTTGCCCCAAGCAATGTTGGCACTCCGGCGAACGGCCATACCCGACGATCACCCGTAAATACCCCCGCCGCAACGCGCGCGTAGTCTGGTTCGTGGATCGTGGTCGCGTTGTCGCCTGCATAGCGAGCACGCAATCGCGCAAGTTCAGATTTATCGGTCACGCCACACACCCAAGCTCAATGACAAGGTCGATGGCGCATAGTCTAAGACGGCACTGCGACGTTTGCACCCGCAATAGCGCTTTCATGAGTCCGTTATTGGACCAGACGCAGCTTCGAAATCGAAAGTCCGATGTTACGAAACGCCGATTTAAGATCGCTCGGTGTCAAGGTTTCGTAGAAATGCTTGATGTCCGTCCCGCACCCTTGCAATGTCGCCCGCGCCTTACTGCCCTCAGCTGCCGACAACTGATCAAGTCCGAATGCGACTGTGTAGACTTCGATCCCGGCATTTTTCATATTAGTGCACACGGATGTAGCATAGTCCGATACAACCGTTTGATCCTGGTCTTTCCAAGTGCGATACGTATTGTAGCCACCGTCCGTCATCAACACCGCAATCTTGCGCAGGCGCGGCGCTTTGGTGGTCGCATCCAGCGTTGTTAAATCGGCGTAACTACCCGGCGCACTGGCACCAGTAAAAATGCCATTCCAACGCGGCGACAATGTATACCAAGCCCAGGCTGTTCCCAAAGCGCCAGCGGTCGAACCGTAACCTTCAAGTGCATCAATCCGGCTATTCAACGAGCTCTTGTTGGAACTCAACGGATGAACGATATTGCCCCCCATCACGTCGGCACAATAACCGTCGGCATAATTCCAGTTAGTGGCAGGATCGGTATCCACATCACCGTGACCACAGGTATGAGCAGTCGACGAACTATCTTGCCCCTTGGGCATGCGCCCCCCGTCATGGGCATTGAGCCAAGCATCTGGACCTGGGGGGTTATCAGTCGCATCAAATCCACGCGCATCGTTAAAATAACGATCGCTCACACAAGGGGAAATCTTGAGACTGTTGCGCTGAAACACTTGGGCTTGCGAGCATACCCAATCGCCACCGTGTTCACTGCCTCCACTACCACTACCTGTAACACACTCCTCGCGATACCCCGACCAGCTCGGATCCAAGCCCGTCAGCGCTGTCATCATAGCCCCACCATCGCCATCAGCGGCAACGCGGATGCGTGTCGAAAATGGGATCAGCGCGACCCGCGAGGTAAACGTACTCTGGTTGTCCTGAACAACGAGCCTGACTAACTCCTTGGCAGCATCTTTAAGCCCGTCCATCTTGGCACCGCTCAAACATGGCCCGACGTTATCGGCACACATGGATCCAGTTACATCCAACATAACCGAGACTTCAACATTCCCACCTGCATAACCGCCGACAGGTTGCGTAGCTTTGGCAGAATTCTGAGAGTGAACCGGCAAACTAGTAATACCGACGACATTTAAGAATGTCGTCGCTATGTAAGCCGTTCCACTCGAATGCATAGCATCACCGCTGGCATTAAAAGCGAACGTGATATTGTCCGACAGCAGCGGCAAGCGTTTGATCGTATTTGTCTGGTAAAACTTAACGGCGGCCTCAACTGCGTCTGATTTATCATCAGGTTTTATTTGCAATTGGCGCATCCCCGCCATAACTGCAGCATCGACAGCATCGGACGTAATACGACGCGCCGAGAACCAGCGCACAGAGTCCGTCCCTGCCCCGATGCAGGCCACCAACACAATAAAGGCGACAGCAAAAAAAATCGCGGTAACGCCTCGTTCGTCGCCTTTGAAAGTCCTGAAATTCAGCATTACAAACACCAACCAGTTTGCCGCATCAAACAAAAGTGTTGATCAGTATTAGGT
>JABFRJ010000537.1 GCA_013141255.1 Hyphomicrobiaceae bacterium | reverse complement strand
CTAGCGCTGAATTTGGCCCAACGGCGCCCGAAGGATGTGCAGGGACTATTGCTGCTCGCGCCAGCTTTTAAGCTTGATGGCTGGTCGATGCCGTGGAGCACGCGGTTGCTCAATCTGGTGCGGCCGTGGATGCTGCCGTTTGACTGCGAATTGCGCGAGCGGCCACCACACGGCCTCAAAGACGAACGTGTACGGGCACTTGTTGTTGGCGCCATGCACGCTGGGAGCAGTGGCGCAACTGGCGTGTTCTCAACTCCGTTGGCTGCTTTCGCACATTTCAATGTGCTTGCGCGGGCCACGCGCCGACGTTTGAATGAAGTCACCCTCCCAACGCTGATCGTGCATCCGCGCCATGATGATATGGCGCACTTGCGCAATGCGCAGCTCGTGCAAACCAACCTCGGCGGGATTGTCGACTGCGTCATTCTTGATGATAGTTACCATCTCGTCACGCTCGACAAACAACGGGCCATCGTGGCCGACCGTGCGGCGGCATTCGTCAGTCGACTTGCGCGGTCGGCAGCGCCGTCATCGACTGCTGCGGCGCAGACACGCCCAGTGCATGCCTTGCGTCGCGCGCAAACCGGTATACCTGCGGTTATGCACTAGTCACGGCAATATAGGACAAACTTAGCATCGCAGGGGTTAGCTATGGGCTGGTCCGCACCGCAGTGCCGACGCGGGTGCGCGCGTCCAAGTGTACGTCTCATTCAAGAACTTGAAGCCAGCGTAACCCATTACCTGCAGGCGATCAGGACCCAAGAGTTGCACTTCAACATCGTGGGAGTCGCCGTCTTCGGGGTTGTAAATCTTGCCGCCCCCCCAGATTACGCCTGCACGACCGGTGCCGGTTTTCACAAGATTGGTAATAATTTGAACGCCGCACATCGGTTGTCGACGCTTAGCTGTATCTGGGTTTTTGTGATCGACCAATTGCCGCCCTGTCTTGGTATCGACGGTCGATTGCAGCCAATAGATATGTCCACAGAGCCGCTGGCCGCAGGGGGCGATTTCGACTGCGCCGCGGCCGGTATGATCGATCCACACTCCGGCAATATCAGCCGATGGCTTTTGTGAAGGCACGGTGACGGGTGCTGCGGCTGCACCAGCTCCTGGCAGTGGTGCTGATTTGGAAAGCGGTGCTGCCTGAGGGGCGGTCGCAGGCGTTGTCTGCGCGGGTGGATTGGTCTGTGCCTCAAGCGCCGCCAGCGGAAGCGTAATGACAGCGCCGCAGAGGAGAGCCCGCCAAATGTGGCTTTGCTTGCTGATTAGTGTGCTAGTCATCGTGTCATCTCCATGGTCGCCCCCATCTGTCGGTAGCGCCTGGTTAAAAGAATGATGAGCCCAAGAAATCATGGACAGAATGAGGCAATACGCCAGCCGGACGCTTCAGGGTAGGCCTTGTTCCTCAGCAGGATTAATCCTTACTGACCATTATTGGACCTAAACTGGGCGGACTCTATTGGATGCAAAGGCAATTTTTACTCTAACTTCCCTGAAATGCAGGAATACGCCAAGAACCAGGCTATAAGCCGTGGCACATCGCCCTTGTGGCGATGGGGCCCGCGACTGTCCGGCGCGGGTCGTTGACGTCGTTGTGGGTTGCCTAAGCCCCATTTCGTCAGCTAAGTCCCTGCGTATAGCCGCGGGGGCGGTTGGCAGCGGACGACGCGCGGACTCCCCGGGTGTCATTCAACACTGCCGACGACTACCACTGGGGTCGCGCACCCGGATTTGAGCGGCCGTCTGAAACGACGCGCTATATATTGTTGATGCCGCCACCGGACAGTCCGGATTGGCCAATTGTACTGAGTTGACCGGCAGCCCATGATACTGACGCTCGCCTTTCGTAACCTGTTCCACGACCGGGTCCGGCTTGCCGTGACGCTGATTGGGATATTGTTTTCTATCGTGCTCGTCGCAGTGCAGCTGGGGCTTTATCTCGGTGCATCCAAGATGATCATCTCGATGATTAATCGTGCCGACGCCGACATCTGGATTATGGCATACGGCACAAAGAACTTCGAGGAAGCGCAGCCGATCCCTTCGCGTGAGCGGTTTGCGGCATTGTCGACGCCCGGGGTCGTTTCAGCCACGCCACTGATTGCCTCTTTCACTGACTGGAAAAAGCCGACCGGCGGGTCAACCATTGTTGTCATCATCGGTGCTGATCCGGAGGATGGCGGGTTGACGCCCTGGAACCTCGCAGAGGGTGACCTCGCCAGTCTCGGTACGCGCGACGCGGTTATCGTCGACAAATCGTATCTTGAAGAGCTCGCCGTCAACAACGTCGGCGACACTGCCCAGATTGGCGGCAACCGCGTCCGCGTGACCGGTTTCACCGAAGGCATTCGATCGTTCACCGTTTCACCGTTCGTTTTCACCAATGTGCAACGGGCGCGTTCGCTGCTGGGGATGCCGAGCGAGCGGCTCACTTACGTTTTGGTGAAAGTTGCAGAGGGTGCTGATCCAGTGGCCGTGCGTGATGCCATTCGCTTGCGCGTGCCGGACGGGGAAGTGTTGACCAAGACTGAATTCCGCGATCGCAGTCTTAACCATTGGCTGTTCGCGACAGGTGCGGGTGTGCCGCTCCTTGGGGGCGCGCTGCTCGGCCTTATCGTTGGCACCGTTATCGTGGCGCAGACGCTCTACTCCTCGACCAAGGATCACTTGAATGAGTTTGCGACGTTGCGTGCGCTTGGCTCGTCATCTGGCTATATTTACAAAGTGATCTTGGCGCAGGCCGCGCTGTCGGCGGCGCTTGGGTATGTGCTCGGCATCGTGCTGTCACTCATCATTGTGTGGTTCTCAGAGGGCACGGCGTTGCCTATGGTCATGACACCGGGCCTTGCGGCTCTATTGTTCGGTTTGACGCTCTTCATGTGCGCCATTTCAGCAGTCGCGGCCATTTCAAAAGTCACTCGTATCGATCCTGCCATGGTGTTTAGCAAATGACAGGCAAAGCCGTTCTGGAAGCGCGCAACATCGTCAAAGAACTCGGCCGCGGGGCGGGCGTAGTGCGTGCGCTTAAGGGCGTGTCGCTCGATCTGCGCGCGGGCGAATGGACGTTGCTGATGGGGCCATCGGGTTCGGGCAAAACGACCTTGCTCTCGATCCTGGGCTGTATCCTTGGGCCGACCTCGGGCTCACTCACGGTCGCGGGCCACTCGACCACCGGCCTCAACGCTGAACAACTCGCCGATCTGCGGCGGCGCAATATCGGTTTCATTTTTCAGTCGTACAATTTGTTTCCGACGCTGACTGCGGAAGAAAATGTGCGTCTCGCGCTTGATGTGCGGGGCGAGCGCGGACCCGAAGTCACCATGATGGCACAACGCGCGTTGCAGCAGGTTGGTCTTGGACATCGCCTCAAATCATATCCCGGCAACATGTCGGGCGGAGAACAGCAACGCGTTGCAGTGGCACGTGCGATTGCCGGTAAACCTGCCGTCATCCTCGCCGACGAACCGACCGCCGCGCTCGACAGTGAAAACGGTGAAGCCGTCATGCAACTACTTGCGGACGTCGCCTCGCGCACCGAACACGCAGTTCTCGCCGTCACCCACGACAACCGCACCTTGAAATTCGCCGACCGCATCTTGAAAATCGAAGATGGCTTGCTTGTTGGCGAAGAGCGACGCCCCGAAGGCGTCGACACCATTCATCAGATTGCTCGCGGCAAGAAGAAACGGAACAAAAATGGCTAATTCTAATTCCAGCACGCTGCGCATTATCGTTCTAGCGGCGGCTGCAGCGGCGGCGCTTGCGTT
>JABFRJ010000118.1 GCA_013141255.1 Hyphomicrobiaceae bacterium | reverse complement strand
CTTTTGGGCGCTCGCGCAAGGCGACGTTAAACGCGTCGGCCTGACACTTCTCGCCATCGACGACGGCATCGACACCGGCCCGATGTACGGCACGTACACCTACTCCTTCGACGAAGTTGGCGAGACGCACCACCGCATCCAACTCCGCTGCCTCACTGAAAACCTCGACCCCATCGCCACAAAATTGCTCGCCATTTATCATGGCAAAGCAATCCCGCTCGACACCACCGACCATCACTCTGCCGTTTGGGGACAACCCTGGCTCAGCAAACATTTGAGCTGGAAACGTGCAGCCCGATTGCGCGCACGCGCAGCCATACCAGCAGCGCTAAAAGGCCAAACATCGTGACGTCTTCTCTGCGCGCCCAGTGCGTCCTCTATCACGACGTCGTCGACGGCGACGGCGATGCGTCAGGCTTCCCCGGTACCGCCGCAGCGCGCTACAAACTTCCCGTAGCAGAATTCAGATCGCATCTTGATGCCATCGCCAAAGTCGTCATCCGCCCCGCCACGACACTCCGCACAACCCCTGCCAACGCCACAGCACCGCCCTTTATTTTCTCCATCGATGACGGCGGCTCGAGCGCACTCCACATCGCCGATGAACTCGAACGCTTGAATTGGCGCGGAACATTTTTCGTCACCTCGGCACGTGTTGGCACACCAGCATTTCTCAAGTCCGCCGAAGTCCGCGCCTTGCATGATCGCGGCCACGCCATCGGTTCCCATTCGGCAACCCACCCCTACCGCATCGGCGATCTGCCCGACGCCGACCTCGCGCGAGAATGGTCCGACAGCATGAAAGCGCTGAACGACATGGTCGGCAGCTCACTCGACAGCGCCTCAGTTCCAGGCGGCTACTATCGACCCCGCGTCGCCAGCGCCGCAGCCTCATCCGGAATTCGTCACCTCTTCACGTCAGAACCAACCGCTCAACTGCACATGGAATCTGGCATCGCCATTTACGGTCGCTACTGCGTCTATCGCGGCATGTCGCCCGCAACCGCCGCCGGATTATCCGCAGGCAACCTCATGCAAACCGCACACCAAAAGGTTGTGTGGAAAGCCAAAGGCCTCGCCAAGCGCGTCGCAGCGCCCGCCTGGGAAGCCGCCCGCAGCATCATGTTCCGCAAACAAGCCTAACGCCGCAGCACAGGCATTTTCTCCGCTAGGCGATTTGCCCAAAAGCCAGTTACGCTCGCCGCTCCACGCAGCGGGGACCCAACAATGAAGCATTTCGTCAAACACGTGACTGCGCTGATCGCGCTCGCCCTACCAACGCTCGGTTTTTTGACCACCTCCGCATCAGCCCAATCGACCCTTGAACGCGTCAAGGCCCGCGGCCATCTCATTTGCGGCACCTCGCAAGGTGTACCCGGCTTCTCCGCACCCGATGACAAAGGCAACTGGACCGGCTTCGATACCGACTTCTGCCGCGCCCTCGCCGCCGCCATTTTCAACGATCCCAACGCCGCGAAATATGTGTCGCTCTCGTCCAAGGATCGCTTGATCGCACTGCAATCAAGCAGCATCGACGTTCTGGCACGCACCACCACGTGGACATCAAGTCGCGACACCGGCCAAGGCGTGCAATTCACCGCCATCAACTACTTCGACGGCCAAGGTTTCCTTGTTCGCAAATCCCTCAACGTCAAATCCGGCAAAGAACTCAACGGTGCCACCGTCTGCGTCAGCCAAGGCACCACCAACGAATTGAATCTCGCCGACTTCACCCGCACAAATAACATCAAACTGAACGTACTCACGTTTTCCAACACCAACGAAACCGCGAAGGGTTACGACACCGGTCGCTGCGATGTGTACACCACCGACCGCTCGCAGCTTGCCGCCCAGCGCCTACAGTTCGCCAAGCCCGACGACCACATCTTACTTCCTGATACTATTTCAAAAGAACCCCTCGGCGCTTGGGTTCGCAAAGGCGACGACCAGTGGTTCACGTTCGTCCGCTGGACACTTTTCGCCATGCTGCTGGCTGAAGAACACGGCGTCACCAAAGCTAACATCGATGAGATGTTGAAATCGACCAACCCGGAGATCCGTCGCCTGCTCGGCCTTGAGGGCGATCCGGGCGTGCAATTTGGCGTCACCAATGACTGGGCCGTCCGCATCATCCGCCACGTTGGCAACTACGGCGAAACCTTCGAACGCCACCTAGGACCAAAAACGCCCGTTGCCCTCGACCGAGGCCTCAACAAGTTGTGGACTCAAGGCGGCCTGCATTACGCGCCACCAATCCGCTAACCTCGAACAATCAGCGACGTCAGACCTTGTTTCATTCGGCCCCAAAAACCCTTGCTTGACTTCGTATCAATGACGACGTATCTCAGCCTCGTGACGCGCGCCTTCGGGCGCGTTTCCGTGGTCTTGCGGGAGTAGCTCAGCTGGTTAGAGCGCCGCCCTGTCACGGCGGAGGCCGCGGGTTCAAGTCCCGTCTCTCGCGCCAGACCACACTCTTTCCAAAATTGTCGCATAAATTGAGTTCCGGCGACTTGAGGCCGAGAGCGCGACCAACACCCGGTGCGTCGCCCGACGGAGTGCGCCGACGCGCTCAGGCGCGGCGATCAACGCACGGGAAGCAGAGCAACACCCTCACCCTGACTTTGCCTCCGCGAACAACCACGCACAAAATTCGTCAACGTATGGCTTCTTCTGCGCAGCAGCCGAGCGGATCACGTAGTACCCGCGCGAACTACATACCGCCTTTTCAAACGGCGCAATCAATGCCCCCGACCGCATCATATCAGCCAGCAACGGCAACCGCCCCAACGCCACACCCTGACCACTGACCGCGGCTTGAATGAGTTGATCATACTGCGAGAAATGCAGTGCGCTCGCAGGCTTCAGATCCGCCACGCCAAACGCTGTCAGCCACGTCCCCCAATCAAACCACGTCTTTTGCATCCCCGGATAATCGAAATGCAATAGCGCGTGATGTTGCAAGTCGCGCGGTGCTTTCAGTGGGGCCACATTGCTCGCCACCAACGACGGACTACACACCGGCACAATCTCTTCGCCAAACAGCGGCACCGCACCTTGCGGAGCCGTATCCCGACTGCTGTAGCGAATGGCAACATCCACCAACGTCCGATCCAGATTGAGAGCCGTATCCGTCGCCGACAGCCGCACGTCGATATCGCCGCTCCGCGACGTAAACCGCTGCAACCTCGGGATCAGCCACAGCGCCGCAAACCCCGTCGTTGTCGTAATCGCGATTTGCCGTCCCTGCTTCAGCGGGCGCAGGCCATCAAACGCCACTTGCAGGCGCTCAAGCGTTTCCGTTGCAATCCGCTGCAGCGCTACGCCCTCCTCCGTCAGCACCAGCGCCCGGTGCTGACGCTCGAACAGCGCTACCCCCAAACTCTCCTCCAGCGCCTTGATCTGACGACTAATCGCCGACTGCGTCAGCGCCAATTCATCCGCAGCCTTCGTAAAGCTCAAATGTCGCGCAGCCGCTTCAAAGCTCTGCATTAAATCAAGCGGGGGCAGGTCATAGCGTTTATTTGACATTCCAATTTCTCATGCAACACGTTCCGAACGACCGTTTGAATGTATACAAAACAAGAGCAAACACTACTTATGAATACAAAAACAACAAATCAAAGAGTGCTACACATTCCAAATACTCATACAGTCGGAGCGATCATGACCACCCAATCCATCGTCCTTCAGCCCTCAACCACGCTCGACATCAAGGATGGCCTCGGCCTGCAGATTAAAGCGCTCTGCGGTGCAGTGTGGATCACCCAAACC
>JABFRJ010000513.1 GCA_013141255.1 Hyphomicrobiaceae bacterium | reverse complement strand
GTGTTGGTGGCGTCTGATGGACCGCGTGCCATTGCGGATCGACCAACGCTGGTGCTTGGCAATCGTGGTGGGATGAATTTTGATCTGGTGTGCCGGTTGCGCGATGGCGCGCATCATTCGGGCAATTGGGGTGGATTGTTGGCTGATCCGGCGGTTATTCTTTCGCATGCGATTGCGAGTTTTATCGGACCCAAGGGTGGCTTGAGATTGAAGGCGTGGTTACCGCAACCGGTGAAGCCAAATATTCGCGCGGTACTTTCAGACGTGGTGATTGACGGGGGCGAAGATGCGCCTGCGGTTGACACGTGGTGGGGGGAGCCGGGGCTGACAGGGCCGGAAAAAGTTTATGCCTGGAACAGCTTCGCGGTGCTGGCGATGAAGTCGGGCAATCCGGATGCACCGGTGAATGCGATTGCGAACGAAGCCTGGGCGCGGTGTCAGCTGCGCTATGTGGTGGGAACGAAGGTCGATGAGGTCTTGCCCGCGCTGCGTCGGCATCTCGATCAGAATGGTTTCAAGATGGTCGAGATTGTTGATTTGCCTGATGTGGCGCGGTTTCAAGCGACGCAGACGGACCCGGACGACCCATGGGCCAAGTGGGTGGCGAAATCGTTTGAGGCAACGAGTGGCGTCAAGCCTGCCGTGATCCCGTCGACGGGTGGCGGTGTGCCGAATGATGTATTCCAGCACGACCTCGGATTGCCGACGATTTGGGTGCCGCATTCGTATGCGGGGTGCTCGCAACATGCGCCTGATGAGCATGTGCTGCTACCCGTCGCGCGCAGTGCAATGCAGATCATGGCGGGGCTCTATTGGGACATTGGACAAGGTCCGGTGCCCGTCTAAGCGCACGCTACATTTCAACCCAGGATACAGACATGACTAAAGCATGTGATTTGTCGGCTGTTGAGGCCCGGCGTTTAATTGGACAGAAAAAGCTGTCGCCGGTTGAGCTGATGGACAGTTGCCTCGAGCGCATTGGCGAGACCAACAAGACCTACAACTCGGTTGTTTCATTGGATGAGAAGTCGGCGAAGAAGCAAGCGAAGGCGGCCGAGAAAGCTGTGATGGCGGGCGATACACTCGGTGTGCTGCACGGTTTGCCGGTTGGTATCAAAGATTTGCATTCGGTTGCTGGGCTTAAGTGCACGTGGGGATCTTTGATTTTCAAAGATAACGTGCCGAAGGTCGACGACTCGATGGTGGCGAATGTGCGGAACGCCGGCGGGCTGGCCTTTGCGATGACGAATGTGCCGGAGTTTGGAGCGGGTGCGAACACACGAAATCGCGTTTATGGGGCCACTGGCAACGCGTTCAATCCAAAGTTGACGGCGGCTGGCTCTTCGGGCGGTGCTGCGGTTGGTCTGGCGCTGGGGCAGATGCCGTTGGCGACCGGCTCTGATTATGCGGGATCGTTGCGCACGCCTGCTGCATTTAATGGTGTGTTCGGGTTTCGGCCCTCACCTGGGATCGTACCGTCACCTGATAAAATTGCGGGGCTGATCCCGTGGGGTGTCGTCGGGCCCATGGGGCGTTCGGTTGAAGACCTCTATCTGCTTTTGCGTGCGCAACTCGATCACGACATTGCCGATCCGTTTTCATCAGCAGATGCCTATGATTTTCCCGAAGCGTTGAGCGACGCGGATCTATCCGACTTGCGCGTCGCAATCACGACTGATTTTGGTGTATGTCCGATCGATAAGCAGATTGCGAAAATTTTTAAATCGCGGGTGCAGCAATTCAAAGGCGTGTTTGGAGTTGCGGATGAGGCGACGTGGGATTGTCATGATCTGCATGAGATATTCGAGATCCATCGCGGATTGTCGTATCTAACGTCGCATCAAGATAAGCTGGCGAAGCACCGAAAAATGCTCGACACCAATGTGATCGACAATACAGAGCGTGGGCTCAAGCTGACAGCGGCTGAGATAGGCCGAGGGTTCCAGATGCAGCATGCATATGCGAAGCGTGTGGCGGCGTTCTTTGAAGACTATGACGTGTTGATAGCGCCGACGGCGGCGGTGTCTCCGTTCCCACATGAGCAATTATACGTGACCGAAATCAATGGGGAGAAAATGGAGAACTACACGCGTTGGATGGCGCTGGTCTATGCGCCGACAATGGCGCTGTGTTGTGCGCTCTCGATTCCGTGTGGGGTTGATCATAAGGGGATGCCGTTTGGGATTCAGATCGTCGGGCCAAAAGGCCGCGACCGGTTGGTTCTGGAGGTCGGCCGGGCGCTTGAAGCCGAACTCAGTCGCACCCCCGCGACGCGGCGGCCAGTTCCGCCTGTGATTTCCGGCTAAAGCGCCGATGCAACTCAGGCTGGGTTGTGCCGTATTTAATAGGTATAATGGCGCTGATTGATGGTTTGCCTTGTACCTCCTGGTCTTACGCTTGGGCCTTGACGCTTTTCGGTGGCAAGGCAACAACAGTATTCATCTTGCGCCGCACTGTAGTCGGCCCCCGGAGTTCGCACATGGATCCTGTCGACGGTAAATTTGAAGATATCGAGCGTCGTCGTCGGTCGCGGCGGTTGTTTCGGCACTCGAAAATTCCGGTACGAATGTTGGTGCCAAATTTTTTCACCCTGCTCAGCCTTTGCGCGGGCGTCACGGCTATCCGCATGGCGATTGAGCAACGCTATGAGATTGCGGTTTTTCTAGTTGTCGCAGCGGCGCTGTTGGATGGAGTCGATGGACGACTTGCGCGCGCGCTTAAAGCGCAATCAAAATTCGGCGCTGAACTTGATAGCTTAGCTGACTTTGTCAACTTTGGCGTGGCGCCTGCGATCCTGATCTATACCTGGGGCTTGGGTGGCATGCGCGGGTTCGGTTGGGTCGCCGCGTTGTTGTTTGCTTGTTGCATGGGGCTGCGGCTCGCGCGCTTTAATTCGATGCTGGATGTCGATAAGCCGAAATGGCAGAGCAATTTTTTCACCGGTATTCCTGCGCCTGCCGGTGCGATTGTGGTGATGCTGCCGTTTTATCTTGATGCTTTGGGTTTAGCTGACGTGCGTGCGTTTCCGTTTTTGGTCTCGCTCTATACGCTGGCGATGGCATTTATGCTGGTATCGACCATTCCGACCTATTCGGGAAAACTGCTCGGTGAACGCATTCGACGTGAATGGGTGCTGCCAATTTTTGCGGGTGTAGCGCTGCTAATTGGAATGTTGATCACGTACCCTTATGCGACGTTAGCGTCTGTGGTTGTTGCCTATCTGTTGCTTATTCCACTCAGTTATCGACGTTTCCAAGATAAGCTCAAGGCTGATGTGGCTGCGCATTCTCCTTTGATGGATAGCACGTCGGGGGCTGGAACCCCCGTTGTACAATCGGTACCCGGCGCCGCATATGTGCCGCCAACAGAAACCAAGCATTGAGTGCGGTTTGATCGCTTGACGCGCTGATTGTGGTTCGTTGGAGTGTCCTAGATGCAGGCGAATTTCAAACAGACTTTGGCGGCGGCGGTTGAGCGGAATTGGTCGGCGCAACGAACGTGGTTTGATACGCTGGTTTCATTTCCAAGTCTGCGGGGCAAAGAAGGACCGTGCCAGGACTGGCTGGCGGCAGAGTTCCGTGCGCGACAGTGGAGTGTAGATCGGTACACGTTGGCTGAGGTGTCGATGTCGCATCTGCCGGGTTATTCGCCCGTCATGGATACGGATTATGCAAATGCTGTGCAGGTTGTTGCGAGTGTGCGCGCGCCGCAGCCGACGGGACGCAGTTTGATTCTGCAGGGGCATGTGGATGTCGTGCCGTCGGGACCTGAGCAGATG